>CP079955.1:1800000-2101682 GCA_019357535.2 Macrococcus sp. 19Msa1099 | reverse complement strand
TCTAATCAAAATTCTTTTTTAGTTATACACATAATATCTAATTGTGTATAATATTAATAACAAGTTCAAAATTAATTATCCACAAGTTACACACAAATTGTGGATAATTAATCAGGAACAACTTTATCCACAGAAAATATAATCAAATCTTATCAAAAAAAAGTAATAATATCAATATGTTTAAATGGTTATCCACAAAATTATACTTAATCACATACGTTATAAAAATGAGCTGTGGAATTTAGGAAAAACCAGTGGATAACTTTAAAAGGCTAAAAAAAGGCTATTAGTTATCCACAAAACCATTAAAAATATATGTGGATAAGTGGATAAGCATAATAAAAATTAAAAGTTGCTTAACATATAGAAATTTGGTATACTCCAATAGTTACTATAAATCACTAGGCGAAATTCTAATAAGAATCGATAGATGAAATTTCATTTAATGGAGGTGTTTTTAAGTGGTAAAACGTACTTATCAACCAAATAAACGTAAACATAGTAAGGTTCATGGATTCCGTGCACGTATGAGCACGAAAAACGGACGTAACGTATTAGCGCGTCGTCGTCGTAAAGGCAGAAAAGTATTATCAGCATAAGATCACTGAACATTCAGTGGTCTTTTTTTTGTTTAAATAGGATATAAATTTTAGTATAATAAATAAGAATATGTAATGATGATGAGATGGTGTATAAAATGGAGAAAGCGTATCGTATTAAGAAGAATGAAGATTTTCAGAAAATCTATAAAAATGGTAAGTCTGTAGCGAATCGCCAGTTTATTATATATCGTCAGAAAAATAGTGAAAATGAGCATTTCAGACTCGGTATTTCAGTTTCTAAGAAAATTGGTAATGCTGTCACTCGAAATAGAATAAAGCGTGCGATAAGAGAAAGTTTTACGAAACATAAAGAAGATATTATTAAAGATGATTTTATTGTAATCGCCAGGCAACCTTCTAAAGAAATGACAACGAATGAGATCAATAAAAGTTTGGAACACGTAATGAAGATTGCCAAAGGTTTTAACAAAAGAATCACTTAAAGACGGAGGAAATCTATTGTTAGAACAAACCTTTATTGATGTTACTGTAGAAGATGCAATTAAAAAAGGGCTAGATATCATGAATGTTTCTGAAAGTCAGGTGAAGATTGAAGTATTGAATCCTGGAAAGAAAGGGATATTCGGGATTGGTAAACAAAATGCAAAGGTTAAGCTCATTATAATTGATCCGGAAGTAAAACGCGAAAAAACGAGTATACCTATCAAAGAGCAATCTTCAGATAAGAATATAGATGACACGCCTAAAGTTACAATGCCTGAAAAGAATATTGAGATAAAGTCAAATAGAAATCAACAATCTCTGGAGTCGGTTAAAGAGTATGTATTGCAAGTTATTGCTGCTATGGGATATGAAGCTTCTATGGAAATTATCTATAAGAATAAGGATGAAGTTATTATGAATATTTCATCAGCAGAAGCATCTCGAATAATTGGTAGACGTGGTCAAGTTCTGAATAGCTTGCAAGTCCTTGCACAAAACTATTTCAATCATCTTGAAAAGGGATTCGTCACAATTACGTTAGATATCGAAAATTATCGAGAAAAGCGAAGAGAAACGTTGCAGAATCTAGCTTTAAATATGTCAAAAAAAGCCATAGCGACGGGTGAACCAATTAAATTTGAACCAATGCCGAACTATGAGCGTAAAATTATGCACCAAATCCTTGGAAAGATAGAGAACATTGAAACATATTCAGAAGGTAGAGAGCCTCATCGTTACCTTGTCATTCGTTCAAGATAATATTTACTTGATTAACTCTAAAAACGATTGTTTTTAGAGTTAATCTGTTTATGCGATGCAAAGTGATTTATTATTCGTAAGATTAAGCTTAAAATTTAAAAGAATCAAAGGAGGGAATTTTATGGAATTGGATACTATTGCAAGTATTTCAACACCCATGGGTGAAGGTGCGATTGCGATTGTCCGCCTATCAGGTAGTGATGCCGTATCGATTGCGGATAAATTATATAAAGGCAAGTATCAATTAAATGACGTTGCATCACATACGATTAATTACGGGCACATTATAGACCCAGCGTCGAAAGAAGTTGTCGAAGAAGTGATGGTCGCAGTGATGCGAGCGCCAAGAACATATACGCGTGAGGATATCGTGGAAATTAATTGTCATGGCGGAATTATGACGGTTAATCGTGTGCTTGAACTTGCACTTACGAATGGAGCAAAACTTGCTGAACCAGGTGAATTTACAAAACGTGCTTTCTTAAACGGAAGAATTGATTTATCTCAAGCCGAAGCCACGATGGATTTTATTCGTTCTAAAACAGATCGAGCAAGTCGTGTTGCAATGCAGCAGATTGAAGGACGTTTAAGTGTGCTGATTAAAGGTTTAAGACAATCTATCCTTGAAATATTAGCTCAAGTAGAAGTGAATATTGACTATCCTGAATATGATGATGTTGAAGAAGCTACCAATACATTTTTAATGGAAGAAGCGCGTAAGATTGAAGGAAGTATTACGAATCTTTTACAAACAGCTAATCAAGGTAAAATTTTAAGAGAAGGATTATCTACAGTAATTGTTGGTAAACCGAATGTCGGAAAAAGTTCGATGCTGAACAACTTAATTCAAGATAATAAAGCGATCGTTACAGAAATTGCAGGAACGACTCGTGACGTGCTGGAAGAGTATGTGAACGTGCGTGGCGTGCCATTAAGACTTGTAGACACGGCGGGTATCCGTGAAACAGAGGATATCGTTGAAAAAATCGGTGTAGAACGAAGTAGAGAAGCGCTTAAGAAAGCAGATTTAATATTGTACGTATTAAATAATAATGAAATTTTAACAGAAGAAGATTATAAGTTAGCAGAAATAATAAAAAATGAAGATGTAATCGTGATTATTAATAAGACCGATTTAGAAAATAAATTAGATTTAGAAGAAGTTAAAACGATGGTAGGGAATGCACCAATAGTTAAGACTTCAATGCTATCACAACAAGGAATTGAAGAACTCGAAGAACAGATTCGTACATTATTCTTTGCTGGAGAAGTGTCAAATCAAGATATGACATATGTATCAAATGCAAGACATATCAGTCTACTTAAAAGTGCAAAAACTTCGATTGGTGATGCGATATCTGCAGCAGAATTAGGTGTGCCAATTGATATGATTCAAATCGACCTGATAAAAACATGGGAATTACTCGGTGAGGTTATTGGTGAGTCTGTCGACGATGGGCTTATTGATCAACTCTTTAGCCAGTTCTGTCTCGGAAAATAAGGAGGAAAAATTTTGGAACAAAAATATGATGTAATTGTTGTTGGTGCTGGACATGCAGGTGTAGAAGCAGGACTTGCAAGTGCGAGAAAAGGTGCAAAAACACTGATGCTGACAATAAATCTGGATTCTGTCGCGTTTATGCCTTGTAATCCATCAGTTGGTGGACCGGCGAAAGGTATCGTTGTACGTGAAATTGATGCTTTAGGCGGACAGATGGCTAAAACAATCGATAAGACGCATATTCAAATGCGTATGCTCAATACTGGGAAAGGTCCAGCAGTTCGTGCGTTACGTGCTCAAGCAGATAAAGTTTTGTATCAGCAAGAAATGAAATCTGTTATAGAAGCTCAAGACAACCTGGACATTATGCAAGGCATGGTGGAGCGTTTAATTATTGAGGATGGAAAAGTACTTGGTGTGGAAACGGTTATAGGGACTACGTATTTAGCGGATGCTGTCGTCTTAACGACAGGAACATTTTTACGTGGAGAAATCATTCTTGGAAATATTAAATATTCTTCAGGTCCCAACCATCAGATGCCTTCTATAAAGTTAGCTGACCATCTTCGCGAGATTGGGTTTGATATCGTTAGATTCAAAACAGGTACACCACCGCGTGTAAACAGTGATTCTATTGACTATAGCAAAACTGAAATTCAACCAGGTGATGATCTGCCACGTGCATTTAGTTATGAAACAACAGAGTTTATCATGGATCAATTACCATGCTGGCTAACCTATACAAACGGCGAAACACATCAAGTTATCGATGATAATCTGCATCTATCAGCAATGTACTCGGGTATGATTAAAGGAACAGGACCAAGATATTGTCCTTCAATTGAAGATAAGTTTGTCAGATTTAATGACAAACCAAGACATCAAATCTTCTTAGAACCAGAAGGAAGACATACTAAAGAAGTATATGTGCAGGGACTTTCTACAAGTTTGCCAGAGCATGTGCAATTGCAAATGTTAAAAACGATACCTGGTTTAGAAAAAGCAGACATGATGCGTGCAGGATACGCTATTGAGTATGATGCAATTGTACCAACGCAACTTTGGCCGACACTAGAGACGAAGAAAATTGAAGGACTTTATACTGCAGGTCAGATAAATGGGACAAGTGGTTATGAAGAGGCGGCAGGACAAGGACTTATGGCAGGTATTAATGCTGCAGCGAAGGTTCTAGGACATGATGAATTAATATTAGGTCGTCATGAAGCATATATTGGTGTACTCATAGATGATCTTGTAACAAAAGGGACGAATGAACCTTATCGTTTACTGACAAGTCGCGCCGAGCATCGTCTATTACTGCGTCATGACAATGCAGATTTAAGACTTACAGAAATAGGCTATAACGCAGGACTTATTGATGAGCTTCGATATAATAGATTCAATAATAAAAAAGCTGCTATTTCCGAGGAAATAAATCGTTTATCTCAAATCAGAATTAAGCCGAATGAAAAAACTCAAAGTATGATTGAATCGCGTGGAGGAACACCATTAAAAGATGGCATACTTGCGATTGATTTATTAAGAAGACCTGAAATGGATTATGCTTCAGTCGTTGCTTTAATCGAAGAACAAGGAATGATTGATGAATCTGTACAAGAACAAGTAGAAATTCAGACGAAGTATGAAGGATATATTCAAAAATCATTACAGCAAGTAGAAAAAGTAAAACGTATGGAAAATAAAAAAATTCCTGAGAATATTGATTATGATGATATTCACAGTCTGGCAACTGAAGCACGTGAAAAGTTAAAGGAAGTGAAACCATTAAGTATTGCACAGGCATCACGTATTTCTGGCGTAAATCCAGCAGATATCTCAATTTTATTAATTTATATTGAACAAGGGAAAATAAAAAGGGTGAATTAGATGAATGAGATGAAATTTTTACAACATTTAAAAGAAAAAGGCTTCGAACTCACAGATGAACAACAAAAACAATTTGCAATTTACTATGAAACTTTAGTAGAGTGGAATGAGAAAATTAATTTAACAGCTGTAACAGAAAAAGAAGAGGTATATTTGAAACATTTCTTTGATTCTATTACACCGAGTTTCTATTTTGATTTCAATAAAGTAAAATCTATTTGTGATGTTGGTGCTGGTGCAGGATTTCCTAGTATCCCATTAAAGATATTATATCCACATTTAGAACTTACAATCGTTGATTCCCTAAATAAAAGAATCAACTTCCTTAATCATTTAAGCACAGAACTTAATTTGACAAACTGCCATTTTGTACATGATCGAGCAGAAACATTTGGTAAAGGCGAGTACAGAGAACACTTTGATGTAGTTACAGCAAGAGCGGTTGCGAGATTATCTGTATTAAGTGAACTCTGTTTACCACTTGTGAAAAAAGGTGGTCATTTTATTGCGCTTAAAGGTGCACAAGGAGAAATAGAGGTTGAAGAAGGATTGTTTGCGATATCTATATTAGGTGGAGCGGTGGTTGAAAATCACCGATTGACGCTACCTGAAGAAGATAGTATGCGTTATATATTAGATATTGAGAAAAAAAGACAAACCCCTAAGAAGTATCCGCGTAAACCAGGGACACCAAACAAGGAACCATTACTAAAATAAGTATTTGAATTGAAAGTGAGTCGATTGTTATGAAAAAACCTTTTTCAAAATTATTTGGGCTGAAAGAAAAGGAAGAAGATGTAGAAGTAGCGCGCCAAAATGGTAATGTTGTAAAAGTTTCTGTCGAACGCATCGTACCGAATCGTTATCAACCACGACAAATCTTTGATGAAGAAAAAATTAAAGAGTTGGCTGAATCTATTCGTTCATATGGATTACTTCAACCTATCGTCGTTCGTCCAATCGAAGAAGAAATGTATGAGATTATTGCTGGAGAAAGACGTTTCAGAGCACTTAAGATGAATAATACAGCTGAAACAGAAGTCATTGTTAAGCAGATGAATGATAAAGAAACTGCTGCAATTGCATTAATTGAAAATATTCAAAGAGAAAATTTATCAGCTGTAGAAGAAGCAGAAGCTTATAAAAAATTGCTGGATCTAGATGGAATTACACAGAATGATCTTGCAACGAGCCTAGGAAAAAGTCAGTCATTTATTGCTAATAAGCTCAGATTACTTAGGTTATCCCAACCGATACTGGATGCATTAAGTAAGCATCAAATTACAGAAAGACATGCCAGAAGCTTGCTTGCTTTAGATGAAGCGGGTCAGTCGCAGATGTTGAATATTATAAAAAGTCAGAACTTAAATGTAAAACAGACAGAAGAACGTGTGAAACGTATGCTTGCTGGAGAAGAAGTGAAACCTAAGAGAATTGGTTTTACTCGTGATATAAAGCTCGCTTTTAATACAATTGGAGAAAGTTTGAAGGCTGTAGAAAAAAGTGGGGTTAAAGTAAAGCGAAAAGATACGGAATATGAAAACTTCTATGAAATTTCGATAAAAGTATTTAAAACAGATAAATAGAATCATCGTCCCTGCAGAGAGAGTGCAGGGATTTTTTATTGAGGACTTTATGGTCTACACTTTTATTGTTTGTGCAATATAGAGCTAAAATTGATATAATCGATATTATATGAAATGACGATTAGGAGAGAGTATTCATGACAAAAATTTTGGCGATTGCCAATCAAAAAGGTGGCGTGGGTAAGACAACTACGTCAGTAAATTTAAGTGCGGCACTTAGCGAACTTGGTAAGAAAGTACTACTGATTGATACAGATCCTCAAGGAAATGCAACAAGTGGTGTAGGGATTGATAAGAATAATGTGACGAATTCAGTTTATGATATGCTTGTAGAAGATACCGATATTAATAAGTGTGTGTTGAAAACAGCACAGGAAAATCTTTATATTATTCCGGCAAATATCGCCCTGGCGGGTGCAGAGATTGAACTTGTGTCAGCTATGAGTAGAGAAGTTCGACTTAAATATGCTTTTAAAGAGCTAAATGAGGAGTTTGATTATATTATTATTGATTGTCCACCATCTCTCGGACTACTTACAATCAATTCCTTTACCGCAGCAAGTGGTATTATTATCCCTGTACAGTGCGAGTATTATGCACTTGAAGGCTTGAGTCAGTTGCTGAATACAATCAAGCTTGTACAACGACATCTTAATCAGTCGCTTGTAATTGAAGGTGTATTACTTACAATGTACGATGCACGTACAAATTTAGGTAATGATGTTATCGCAGAAGTGAAAGCACATTTCGAAGATAAAGTATATGAAACAATTATTCCAAGAAATGTACGTTTATCTGAAGCCCCTTCTCACGGACAGCCGATTAATGTATATGATGCGCGTTCTATGGGAGCTAAGACATATAAAAGCTTAGCTGAGGAGGTAATTAGTAATGGCTAGAGGTTTAGGAAAAGGTCTTGGTAGAGGGCTGGATGCATTATTTCAAGAAAATCGTCAGGATGAAATTGTTGAAGAGCTGAATGTTGCAGAATTGCGTGCAAATCCATATCAGCCAAGAATAGAGTTTGATGAAGCAGCGTTAGAAGAATTAAGTGAGTCGATTAAACTTCATGGAGTACTGCAGCCGATTGTTGTACGAAAATCAGTTAAAGGTTATGACATAGTGGTTGGTGAACGTCGCTTTAGAGCGAGTAAGCTAGCAGGTAAAAATAAAATTCCTGCGATCGTTAAAACACTTACAGACCAACAGATGATGGAGCTCGCAATTATTGAGAATTTGCAACGTGAAGATCTTAATCCATTAGAAGAAGCAAAAAGTTATGAGTCACTAATGAAACATTTGAATTTAACACAAGCAGAAACAGCAGATAGACTTGGGAAATCTCGCTCTTACATTGCGAACTTATTGAGATTATTAAATTTACCACAAGAAGTAAAGAAAATGATTAATCACAAAGAAATTTCAGGAGGCCATGGACGTACTTTACTAGGGCTAAAAAATGAAGAAGATATAATTAAAGTGGCACACAAAGTTGTTCGAGAGGCGATGAGTGTACGCGCTTTAGAAGACCTCATTAAAATGATGAACCAAGAAGAAGTAGAGACACATAGTGAAGAAGTTAAAGTAAAGCAAAAGCCAAAGTTTCTTGTGAAACATGAAGAATCTTTGAAGCAGAATCTAGGGACTAAAGTAGAAATTTCTAAATCACGCAAAAAAGGAAAGATTTCAATTGAATTCACTTCTGAAGAGGAGTTTAATCGTTTGATTCATTTGCTTGAAAATGTAGGTGAATAGATGGATAAATTAGTATACTTTTTTAAGCGATTAATTAAGCCTTATACGGATCCTGAATTTTGGGCTGGAGTAGGTGCAAATATTTTCTGGGCATTAGTATTGCTCGTTTTTGGATTGTTCCTAATTAAATTTATTCACAAGATGATCGAACAATTTTTTTATGTCCGCCGAAGAACAAATTTATCTCATTCTGAAAAAAGAGATACGACGCTCATCAAATTACTTCAAAATATAGCTTCTTATGCAACATGGTTTATCATTATCACTACTATCTTGAGTAACTTTGGGGTCAAAGTTGAAAGTATTATTGCTGGGGCAGGGGTGGCTGGTATTGCAATTGGTTTTGGCGCACAAACTTTAGTAAAAGATATTATCACGGGTTTCTTTATTATCTTTGAGAATCAGTTTGACGTAGGTGACTACGTTAAAATCAATACAACAGGAACAACTGTAGCGGAAGGTACGGTACAGTCAATTGGATTACGTTCAACAAGAATTCGATCATTTACAGGAGAGCTTACGATACTGCCGAACGGTACAATGAATGAAATCGTCAATTTTTCTGTTAATAATTCACTTGCAGTATTTGATATTACAGTTTCAAGTGAAGAAAACCTAGAAGATGTTGAGGCGTTGATTAAACCCTATCTGGAAACTTTGATGGATAAGTATGATGATTTGATTAAATCTCCAGAAATACTAGGCGTTGAGGCAGTGTCAGCCGGGGAAGCTAAGATTAAAATTGCAGCAGAAACGTTACCAAATCATCATGTAAAAGTTTCACGTATGTTAAGACGTGATTTGAAAGACTATCTGGATAGTAACGGAGTAAAAGTACCAATGCCTCGAATGATTATGTATAATCAACCAGATAAAAAGGGTGGATAGTATGGATAAAACGTATGATTTAAATGATATAGTTGAGATGAAAAAACCCCATGCATGTGGTGAGAAACATTTTAAAATTATTCGTTTAGGCGCAGATATTAGAATCAAATGTACAGGTTGTGACCGTAGTATTATGCTGCCTAGACAAGAGTTCAATAAAAAAATAAAAAAAATAACGCATCATGCGTAAGTAAGAGGAGATAATATTATGGCATTAACAGCAGGAATCGTTGGTTTACCGAATGTAGGAAAATCAACTTTATTTAACGCAATTACGAAAGCAGGAGCGCTAGCTGCAAACTATCCGTTTGCGACAATTGATCCGAATGTAGGAATTGTAGAAGTTCCAGATCACCGTTTGAATAAATTAACTGAACTTGTAGAACCTAAGAAAACTGTTCCGACAGCATTTGAGTTTACGGATATTGCAGGCATCGTAAAAGGGGCATCTAAAGGAGAAGGATTAGGTAATAAGTTCTTATCACATATTCGTGAAGTAGATGCAATTTGTCAGGTTGTACGTGCTTTTGAAGATGAGAATATTACTCATGTTTCTGGTAAGGTAAACCCCGTAGATGATATTGAAGTTATCAATATGGAACTTGTTCTTGCAGACTTAGAGTCTGTAGAGAAACGCTATGCGCGCGTTCAAAAGATGGCGAAACAAAAAGATAAAGATGCGATGGCAGAAGAAGCGGTTCTTGCGATTGTCAAAGAAACTTTAGAAGCTGAAAAGCCAGTACGCAGCATCGAGTTTTCTCCGGAGCAGGCAAAGCTTGTTAAAAATATGCACTTACTTACTGCAAAACCAATGCTTTATGTTGCAAATGTTTCAGAGGATGATTTAATCAGCGGTGAAGAAAACGAACATTTAAAAGCGATCAAAGCATATGCTGAAGCTGAAGGTTCAGAAGTGATTGTTATTAGTGCGAAGATTGAAGAAGAGCTTGCAACACTAGAAGATGAAGATAAAGAAGAATACCTCGCTGATCTTGGTATTGAGGAAGCGGGATTAGACAAACTTATCCGTGCATCTTATCACTTATTAGGACTGGCTACGTACTTCACTGCAGGTGTTCAAGAAGTTCGTGCATGGACATTCAAAAAAGGTATGACAGCACCACAATGTGCAGGCATTATTCATACGGACTTTGAACGTGGTTTCATTCGTGCTGAAACAGTCAGCTATGATGACCTGATTGAATACAATGGCATGAGCGGAGCTAAAGAAGCAGGTAAAGTACGTTTAGAAGGTAAAGAGTATATTATGCAGGATGGAGACGTTGTACATTTCAGATTTAATGTTTAAATTTTACAAGCTGAGGTGAAGGGATGAAACCATTAAAGCGTATTATATACTGCATTAGACTGATTGATAATGATGGTAATGAGCAACCCATATATGATGTAAGTTATCACTATCTTATACAAGTTATAGGAGCAGATGAATGTGTAACGCTTGATGATTCTATTTATGAAAACGTTGCTTATCATCCTAGTACATTACGGTATTTAGATGTTTATACGACGGATATGATATATCCAGATGACTATGATTATGGACAGTATCTATATTTAGCTCAAAAAGATAATATACAGCTTTTTTACTCTAAGCAAATAAGGACTTTTAAGCTAAGTAATATTTGTTAAACATATATTACTTAGTTTTTTATTTATATTTGATGAAATAAGTAAACTATGCTATAATTCTCTATTGTGAGTAATGAAAATTATTCCTTGCTTTATAAAATTATAAAGCCGCATAGACCATAAGGAGGTGTAAATGATGAGAAATTACGAAATTATGTATGTCGTACGTCCAAACATTGAAGAAGATGCTAAGAAAGCTTTAATCGAGCGTTTCGAAGAAATTCTTACTTCAAACGGAGCGGAAATCATCGAATCAAAGGATTGGGGTAAACGTCGTTTAGCTTATGAAATCAACGATTTTAAAGAAGGTTTCTACCGAATCGTTCGCGTTAAGTCTACTGACGAAGCTACTAATGAATTTGATCGTTTAGCTAAAATCAACGATGACATTATCCGTCATATCGTTGTTCGCGAAGAAGAAAAATAATAAGATTATGTGGGGGCGATTTATTTGCTTAACCGAGTTGTATTAGTTGGTCGTTTAACTAAAGATCCAGAATACAGAGTCACAACATCAGGTGTGTCAGTCGCTACATTTACTTTAGCAGTAAATAGAACATTTACTAATGCACAAGGAGAACGTCAGGCTGATTTTATCAACTGTGTCGTATTCCGTAAGCAAGCTGAAAATGTTAATAATTTCTTGCATAAAGGTAGTTTAGCTGGGGTTGATGGCAGATTGCAATCACGTAGTTATGATAATCAAGAAGGACGTAAAGTATACGTTACTGAGGTCGTTTGTGATTCAGTTCAATTCCTTGAACCGAAGAACACTAACCAATCACGTACGAACAGTCCGTCAGATGACTATTCTAGCTATGACCAAGGAAGTTACGGTCAGACACAAGGCCAGAATCAAAACTATCAGTCATCAAATAATCAACAACCAAATACATCAGCACCATCAAATAACCCATTTGCCAATGCAGCAGGGCCAATTGATATCAGTGATGATGATTTACCATTTTAATTACTAATCTATAAGTAAGGGAGGCAACAATCATGGCAGGTGGACCAAGAAGAGGCGGTCGTCGTCGTAAAAAAGTTTGTTATTTCACAGCAAACGGTATTACACACATTGACTATAAAGAAGTAGATATGCTTAAAAAATTCATCTCTGAACGTGGTAAAATTTTACCACGTCGTGTAACAGGTACTTCAGCTAAATACCAACGTATGTTAACTGTAGCTATCAAACGTGCACGTCATATGGCTTTATTACCATATGTTAAAGACGAAGCATAAGCTTAATATATAAAGGAGAGACAGTAAATGTCTCTCCTCTTTTTTTATATTTCTTTTCATGTATCCTATCTTCAAAATCTTAAAATTACACCTTCTTGAATTATAACATTGGTTATACAGCAATTATATTTCAAATTTCTTGGGTTTAACTTAAATGAAGAATTAGGTTAGGAGCAAAAAATTAATACATATTTAACTTATAAGAATATCATGTATATGCTAGGTTAGTACATTTGTTCAATCAAATCTTCTACAATAGTAGAGTCAATATTATTACATAATAGATACTTAGTTCGATACATATGTTCGATGGCTAATTGTAGACTTGAATGGTTTATTATATTCTTTACAAATAAATTCATTGGAACAGGTGCATCATTATGAAGGCCGGGTTGGTGATAGTTAATATCATATAAGTAGAACCCAAATTTCTCATAGAAAGATGCTAACGGACTATTTCCTGATGTATCTTGCTCACACTCAAGCATAATAGTATTTAATGTAGTACCATTTTGTTCACATAGCGCTGTCATAATGATTTCCGCTTCATTCATTAGTGCACGTGCAACATTTTTACCTCGAGACTCTTCACTTACGACTAAGTATACGATATATCCAATGTTGTACATTACTTCAAGATGAAATGAAGTAAATCCTAATAGCGTGTCATTTTCATAGGCAGCAATAAAATGATAACGCTCAAAATCCTGATGTTTAAGATCGAAGCTATTATAGAATACATCGATTGGTTCACAAATTGATTCTGGAAACTCTTTTGTATAAAGTGCCATACATTCGTTGAAATAGTGATCGGCTGAATTTAAAGCTATTATTTTCATAATCAGGCTCCTGTTCATGTATATATTAGTATTGTAACATGACTAAATGTTAAATACATGGACATAAAAAAAGAAGCCTCTAAGGCTTCTTTAATTTATATTATAAACGACGATCTGTTAAATCATCGTTATTATGGTCACGGTCTTTTAAATGTGCGTTAGAATCGTCGATATCAACTTCTTCTTTACGTACGTTTTCAGATACATGCTCAGTTTCAGTTACACGGTTTTTCTTGATTACTAACTCTTCAGAAACTACATTGTCTTTTTCGATGTTAACGCGTTCTTCAGTTAATGGTACACGGATTGTTTCATCTTCTAAATTGTTATCGAAGTGATCATCTGCTACTGCACGGTCTTTCACATCGCGACGCTCAATTGTTACTTCATCATGTGATACTGGTACATCGAATTCTTGACGTTCTTCGACAACGTTTTTATCGATTGTAACTTCACCTGATTGAACTGTATCTTTGTTTACACGTAAACGTTCTTCGTGTAACTGGATTTTCTCATCTTCGCCTAGATCATCACGGTTACGGATATCTTCGTCCACTAAGTTTAAACGTTCCTCACGGCTTAATTTATTATATTCTTCATTGTTAAAGTTATTCATATCTACTACTTCCTCTCTGTTTTTTAAATTGTTATCACGGTGTTTACCTGAATAATCTGCATCTGATTCAGCATTTGTACTTGCTGCAAAATCTAAGCCAGTGTGATCATCTTCCTTGTTATAATCTGGAGTAGCTTTAGCATTTAAAGTACTGCCTTCTTGTCTTTCAGTGCTATGATGATAAGCATCATTATCTACATAAAGTAAGATTTGACCGCTTTCGATAGCGTTTTCGTATTCAACCTTCTCAGAATCAGTTAAATCTAATTTGTCGTATACGCGACTTTGTGGGTCTTCACCAGTAAAGAATGCAGCCACTTTGTCACCGAATGTACCTTCTGCATTTCTATATTGAACGTCAGTGTAATCCAATGCTGAACCTTCTAATTTATGTTTAGAAATAACATGAATATCACGTTCAGAAATGCCTTCAGCTTTTAATTGATCGATTCTACGTAATAATGTTTCTTCGTTTGAAAATGTTTCTAACTGTCTTTGTCTCATTATTCGTACCTCCAATGTGGTTTATGTACTTTCATGATGTCTTTGTTTTATTGTTATGCTAAATATATACCCAAGCGTTAATAATCTAAACACAAAGCATTAAAAATTCATAAAAAACACTTGACATACAAACTGCATTTATATGGAAGAAACTCTATGAAAACATTATAAATTTGTATAAATTATTTTGAAAAAATTGAGTAATTTTTACATGTTACATCAGCTTTTTTATGTGTTTGATGAAAATAGCGGTTTCAATTTTCTGACTTATTATTAAATATAAAAATAATATTGCTAAAAGTTAATGATTTTGTTATTATCAAGACCATTAATATTAATTGCATACAAATTATACTCATATAAATTAAAGGATATGGCTTTAGAGTTTCTACCGCATCGCCGTAAATGATGCGACTATGAGTAATTAAATAAAGAGTTTTTTTATTTATTACTCATCTAAATGATTTAGATGAGTTTTTTTGTATAGTATGGGAGGCTGAGAAGTGGAAAAGTTACAACAACGTGTAAAAGAAGATGGTGTTGTTATTGATGGTGGTATTTTGAAAGTGGATTCGTTTCTGAATCATCAAATCGACCCTGAATTAATGTATGAAGTTGGTGAAACGATATACAATAAGTATAAAGACGAAGGGGTTACTAAAGTTTTAACAATTGAAGCTTCTGGAATTGCACCAGCTATAATGGCTGCATTAAAGTTTAAAGTACCTTGTCTTTTTGCGAAAAAATCTGTACCGAGCACACTAACTGAAGAAGTGTATCATACGGATATTCATTCTTATACGAAAAACAAGACGAGTCACGTTGTCGTGTCAAAACGATTCTTAAACGAAAATGACCGAGTAGTTATCATTGATGACTTTTTAGCGAATGGTGAGGCAGCACTTGGTCTATATAATCTCGTACAACAAGCCGGAGCTACGTGTGTTGGTGTTGGAATTGTAGTCGAGAAAAGTTTTCAGTCAGGTAAACAGCGTCTGCTTGATGCAGGTTTAGATGTAACGAGTTTATGTGAAATTGCTGCGCTTGATAATGGCAAAGTAACATTAGTAGGAGAGGGCGAACTTTAATGAAAAATTTATTGTTAAGTTTGCAACATCTTCTTGCAATGTATGCCGGAGCAATTATTGTTCCGATTATCGTCGGACATGCGTTAGGTTTTAGTGCACAAGAAACGGCATATTTAGTTTCTGTCGATATCTTTATGTGTGGTGTTGCGACATTCCTTCAAGTATATAAAGGTATCGGAATTGGATTACCAGTAGTACTTGGATGTACCTTTACGGCCGTAACCCCAATGATTATGGTAGGTTCAAAACACGGTATCGATGTACTTTACGGGTCGCTCTTTGCTTCTGGTATTATTATCGTTCTTATTTCACCGTTCTTTTCATATCTTGTAAAAATATTTCCACCAGTAGTGACAGGTAGCGTCGTAACGATTATTGGGATTACGTTAATGCCAGTAGCGATGAATAATTTGGCAGGAGGTCAAGGAAACAAAGATTATGGTGCACCGATAAATATTCTATTAGGTCTCATCACATTGATTATCATATTGGTTATTCATAGGTTATCTTCCGGATTTATACGTTCAATTGCGATATTGCTGGGTTTAGTCATCGGTACAATAATTGCTTCATTCTTTGGATTAGTAAATATAGGTGCAGTGCATGAATCAAACTGGTTTGAATTACCGAAACCATTCAGATTTGCAGGATTTAAGTTTGAAATAGGTTCTATCCTATTGTTTGTTATTGTAGGAATCGTCAGCTTAATCGAATCAACAGGTGTATATTCTGCGCTAAGTGAGATTACAAAAACAAAAATAGATAGAAAAGATATATCTAAAGGTTACCGTGCTGAAGGGATTGCAATTGTATTAGGATCAATCTTCAATGCATTTCCATATACAGCATACTCACAAAATGTAGGGTTGGTTTCATTATCAGGTGTGAAATCAAATAAAGTTATGTATGGCATGGTCGCTTTGTTATTGCTATGTGGATCGATTCCTAAGCTTGGTGCAATTGCGACAATCATCCCTACATCTGTACTTGGAGGCGCAATGATTGCAATGTTTGGTATGGTCATGGCATACGGTGTAAAAATGCTTGGCGCCATTGATTTTACAAGACAAGATAATCTCTTGATTATTGCAGTATCTGTAGGTATTGGATTAGGAATTACAACCGTTCCAGAAGCGTTTAGCAAGTTCGGTAGCGACTATGAATGGCTGACACAAAATGGGATTGTTATTGGTACTTTTACTGCCATTATCCTTAATTTATTTTTTAATGGATTAAATGATAAACAAATGCGTCAAAATATGAAATAATAGAACTACTAAATTTATAAAAATATTTGGAGGTAAAAGTGATTATGTGGGAAAATAAATTTCAAAAAGAAGGTTTAACATTTGACGATGTGTTATTAGTGCCAGGTCATTCAGAGGTATTACCGCATACTGTCGATTTAAGTGTATCATTATCAGAACGATTAAATTTAAAGATTCCAGTATTGTCAGCGGGTATGGATACTGTTACAGAAGCTAAAATGGCTATAGCTATGGCACGCCAAGGTGGTTTAGGTGTTATTCATAAAAGTATGAGTATTGAGCAGCAGGCTGACGAAGTTCAAAAAGTTAAGCGTTCAGAAAATGGGGTTATTACTAATCCATTCTATCTGACACCTGATGAGCAAGTATTTGCAGCTGAACATTTAATGGGCAAATATCGTATTTCTGGTGTGCCAATTGTAAACAGTGCAGAAAATATGGAGCTTGTAGGGATTCTCACAAACCGCGATCTTCGTTTCATAGAAGATTATTCAATTAAAATTTCAGATGTTATGACAAGTGAAGCACTCGTAACAGCACCAGTAGGTACTACATTAGAGCAAGCAGAAGAAATATTACAACGTCACAAAATTGAAAAATTACCAATTGTGAATGAATCTGGACAGCTAAAAGGGCTTATCACAATTAAAGATATCGAGAAAGTCATTGAATTCCCTAATGCTGCAAAAGATGAGCAAGGACGTTTATTAGTAGCAGCAGCAGTAGGTATTGCAAAAGACACGATTACACGTGCCACAAAACTTGTTGAAGCAGGAACTGACGCATTAGTTATCGATACAGCACACGGTCATTCTAAAGGTGTATTAGAAATGGTATCAGAACTTAAGAAACATTTTCCTGAAGTGACATTAATTGCTGGTAATGTAGCAACAGCTGAAGGTACACGTGCATTAATTGAAGCAGGTGCGGACGTTGTTAAAGTGGGAATTGGACCAGGTTCAATTTGTACGACACGTGTTGTAGCAGGTGTCGGTGTACCTCAAATTACTGCAATTTACGAGGCAGCGACAGAAGCTAAAAAGCATGGTAAAGCAATCATTGCAGATGGTGGTATTAAATTCTCAGGTGACATCGCAAAAGCGTTAGCTGCAGGGGGGCATGCAGTAATGCTAGGTTCATTGCTTGCAGGTACAACTGAATCACCTGGAGATACAGAAATCTTCCAAGGACGTCAGTACAAAGTATACCGTGGCATGGGTTCACTTGGAGCTATGGAGAAAGGTTCAAAAGACCGTTACTTCCAAGAAGATAAAGACGCTAAGAAATTTGTTCCAGAAGGTATTGAAGGTCGTATTGCTTACAAAGGCGCATTGCAAGATACAGTGTATCAGCTAATGGGTGGTTTAAGAAGCGGTATGGGTTATACAGGTTCTAAAGACTTAGAAGCATTACGTGAAGAAGCAATGTTTATTCGTATGACAGGTGCAGGTTTAATAGAAAGCCATCCACATGATGTTCAAATTACAAAAGAATCGCCAAACTATTCAATGTAAGAATATCTTCTAACGGCAAATTACATTATAATAAATTTAACTTAACTAAAAGGAGAACAAACTATGGAAATGGCATTTGAACAAGAGCTCATACTCGTTCTTGATTTTGGAAGTCAGTATAACCAGTTGATCACGCGACGTATTCGTGAGATGGGTGTTTATTCAGAACTTCACGATCATGAAATTTCAATTGAAGAGATTAAAAAGATGAATCCTAAAGGAATCATTCTTTCAGGGGGGCCAAATTCAGTTTATGAAGAAGGTTCGTTTACGGTAGATCCTGAAATCTTTAATTTAGGTGTACCTGTAATGGGGATTTGCTATGGTATGCAGTTAATGACGAAATTACTAGGAGGTTCAGTAGAGCGTGCAAATGAACGTGAGTACGGTAAAGCAGTCATTAAAGCAGAGACACATTCATTATTTACAAAACTTCCAGAAGAACAAACAGTATGGATGAGTCACAGCGATAAAGTCATCAACCTACCTGAAGGTTTTAATGTCATTGCACATTCACCAAGCTGTAAATATGCAGCGATTGAGAATCCTGAACGTAATTTATATGGAGTTCAATTCCATCCTGAAGTACGTCATTCTGAATACGGAAATGATTTATTACGTAACTTCATCCGTGAAATCTGTAAGTGTACAGGCGAATGGACAATGGAAAACTTCATCGAAATCGAAATCGAGAAGATTCGCGAAAAAGTTGGAGATAGAAAAGTTATCTGTGCGATGAGTGGTGGCGTAGATTCATCAGTTGTCGCAGTATTAATCCATAAAGCAATCGGCGATCAGTTAACATGTATCTTCGTTGACCATGGTTTACTCCGCAAAGGTGAAGGCGATATGGTGATGAAACAGTTCGGTGAAGGATTTAACATGAATATTATTCGCGTTGATGCGAAAGAACGTTTCATGAGCAAATTAGCAGGGGTATCTGATCCTGAGAAGAAACGTAAGATTATCGGTAATGAGTTCGTATACTTATTCGATGAAGAAGCAACGAAATTAAAAGATGCTGATTTCTTAGCACAAGGAACTCTTTATACAGATATTATTGAATCAGGTACAAAGACTGCACAAACGATTAAATCACACCATAACGTTGGTGGACTACCAGAAGATATGCAGTTTGAATTAATCGAGCCTGTGAATACATTATTCAAAGATGAAGTACGTGCGTTAGGAATTGAATTAGGCATTCCTGAACACTTAGTATGGCGTCAGCCGTTCCCAGGTCCTGGACTTGGTATCCGTGTATTAGGTGAGATTACCGAGGAAAAATTAGAAATTGTCCGTGAATCTGATGCGATTTTAAGAGAAGTCATTGCTGAAGAAGGTCTTGAACGCGACATCTGGCAGTATTTCACTGTATTACCGGATATCCGTTCGGTCGGTGTTATGGGTGACTACAGAACATACGACTATACAGTAGGTGTACGTGCCGTAACAAGTATCGATGGTATGACAAGTGACTTCGCTAGAATCGACTGGGAAGTATTGCAGAAAGTATCAAGCCGTATCGTAAACGAAGTAGACCACGTTAACCGCGTTGTCTATGACATTACATCTAAGCCACCAAGCACGATTGAGTGGGAATAGAAGTATAAAAACAATAAACCCTTTAACCGCAATGGTTAGAGGGTTGTTTTTGTGTTTGGAAAATAGAAAAAAGGGCAGAAAAAGGGCAAAGTGTGAGAAAGACACTTTATGGTTATAGCTTAAATCTTTAATTTTTTTAATTTTATATCTTGAAGGCCACACTTAGAAGTAATCATCCTATAACTTTCATCTGTAAAATCTAATCTATGTTCATCAAGTATATTCTCAACTTGATTAATAAGATCATCATAGTCTTTTTTACATAAATAAAAACGCAAAACAAAAAGAAGTGAAAACATATCGCCTTTAGAAAGTTCGTCATTTGTTACATTTATATTCGCTTCTCTATTATAAGCATTTATGTATTTTGAAATAATGGGAGGCCCAATTTGTAAATCATATAATCTTTCCTCATGGGCACAAACATTTCTAAATGTTTTAATAAAGTTGATAAAAGTCCTCAGGTCTTTTGTAGATAAAGATAGATGATGTCTTCTTTCTCTAACGTAACGATCAGCGAAAATCTCTGCTATATCCTTAGATAAACCATCATCCAAAGATTTATAAAAGTGATAAACATTACCTATAGTTAAGTAGTTTACTAGTACCCACAAAGGTACTTCTTGATGATATTTTAAGTAATGTTCTATGGAATTCATTTTGTTATCTGAAAAGGCTTCTTTCTTTATATTTTTCTTAATGATCCCACTTAAAGTAGCAATTGTAGAAACCTTATCTATAATTTTATCATCAGCAGTTGAGTAGTTTTGAATATCTAAATAAGAGTTGGATTCTGGGAACTTCTCGCTAAATTTATAAGAAATAGCTGTTTTAAGATGTGTTTCTATAAGTAATAAGTACTCTAGTATTAATGATCTAAATCTTCTATCCATAGTATATAAGGAATAGATTTCTTCAAAAGTTTTATCATCTTCAAATTGTTCAGGAATAATATTTAGATATTGAGAGTCTTTCTTTAAAAAAGGGTCTTTATAGCCATTTATTACATTATAGTAATTTTCTTTTTCAAGTATTCTCATTACCTTAGAGCCTTGACTTCTTTTATCGATTGAAAGACCCCTATCTCTTAATATAGTTATTTGCTGTCTATGAGTTTTAAATGGTTTCATCATTATACCCCTTTAAAAGTAAAATGGCTCAATATCCTCCTAAGAAGATACTGAGCCGTGATTATCTCGAAAAACTACCCTAAACGAGTAGTCATCTATACGCTATAAACAGTATATTATATCTTCAATAGAATGAAAAGAGATTTTACTTATTTTTTTTAATAGCTAACCGCTTCTAATTTACTCATCATGTCCTTATCCATTTGTTCAGTAACATGACTGTATATTTGTAATGTTGTTTTATGATCTGTATGTCCTACACGTTCCATAATGGCTTTAAGTGACACACCTAATTGACTCAATAATGATATATGACTATGTCTAAGCGTGTGAGTAGTAACGTGCTTATTAATTATCTGTTTACCGTCTTTATCCTTTATGCTTTCTACTGCTAATTTAATATTGCGGTTTACAGATGATAGAGCCATAGGGTTACCATAATGGTTGGTAAATATAAACCCTCTATCGTTGTAATTGCTATCCCACTGTTTAGCCTTCTTATTTTCTAGCATAGCTTTACGCAATATATCCATGCTTCTTGTAGTGAGTGATATTGTTCTATATGACGCTTCCGTCTTAGTCGTATCTTTCACACCATGACCGCTTCCATCTGCTTCATCTATCCAGTGTATTGTTCCATCTATTTCTAAAATAGCTTTATCAAAGTCTATATTTTCCGGTTGAATGGCTAAACACTCACCGATACGCATACCGTTTAGAGCCATAAACTCAACGATATAAGCGGTCATAATAAATGACAGCTTCATGTACCCGGTACGCTTAGAAGTCGCTAGAGCGTTCAATTTATCCACGATTAACTGTATTTCTGACATCTCTAAATAGTTTTCACGCTTTGCTTTTATCTCATCTCTAGTTTTAGCTTGTTTAGGTATTACAACATCATCTAAATATGATATATCAGCAAGTTTATAACGTTTTTGTGTATGCTTCATGATATTTCTAACAATACTCATAGCGTCTTTAATCACTTTATGACTTAGGTTATCGGTAGAAGCGGAAGTTATGAAGTCCTGGAAGGTTTCAGTAGTCATATTTTTAACTAGTATATCTTTATCAATATTACGTTTAATGTGTTCTACTTTGTAATATTTAGTGGCTATAGTAGATTGTTTAGATCCCGAAATGATTTTATAGTTATTAAACCATTCATCACATGCCTGGTGGAAAGTAAGAGTTTTAAGCGTTGATGGTGTTTTATCGTTTATGATGGCTTCTATCTTGTCATTTAAACGCTTTTCCGCTTCTTTTTGTGATGGCTTAGTGTTCTTATTCATTACAACGCTAGTACGCTTCCACTTGTCTGTAAGGGGGTCTTTGTATTTCTCAATGAAGCGGTATTTAGTAACGCCATGCTTATCCTGGAACGCTTCACACCACATAGGCTAGTCCTCCTCGTAAAAATTGTATGAAATCATTAAACTAAAATCATTTATATGAAAATATTTTTTTGCTGCAGAGCCCTTACTTATTAATTCATCAATTGTTTCTTTATCGACCTCTCCAAATTGATAGAAGGTTGATTTAGAAACTACAGAATCATGATACGGAAGAAAACTTACTATAAGTGGCTTATGTTGTAAAAAGTCACAAATATGATGATATAAATCTTTGAAAACCATTTTTTTGAAAATGAGTTCAATAAATTCTGTAAATAAATTAATTTTTATTCTTTCGTTTTCAGGGTCTTTTTTAGGGCTAATTAATTTTTCTAAAGGAAAATATCCACCTATAGTAATAACATTATATTTTTCAAGATGTGTTAATGTAAGCAATAATTTTTGTTTTCGTTTTTCGCTATCTAAATAAATACACTCGAAATATTGTTGTTGCTCCAATGTTTGAAAACTAAAAATGATATCTTCTTGATTTATTAATTTAATATCTAAAATTTCAAATACTACAAACTTTTCACTACTAATAATTAAATCTTCTACTTTGCAATCAAGAATATTCACTATTTTTTCAAGAGTATCGAATTGAATGCCTTTACTTTTACCCGTAGATAAAAGGCTAAGAGTATTAATTGATAATTGAGTCTTCTGTGCTAATTCTGTAAGTGTCATATCTTTCTTTTTTAGTTCTTCTTTTAGGTTAAATATAATCATTTCTTCACCTCGATTTTTCTTTCTGTTAGATTATCATAATAAGTTGGTAAAATAAATACAAAAGAATAATAAAAAACTTTTGACATTAGCATTTAATTCTAATAAACTATATTTAACAATAAGTAGTAATTTTATTTTATTATTTATTATTAAATTTAAGGAGGTTAAAAAATGGTAGTTGCTAATAAAAGTGAAATTAAAATTTTATTAATCAGAAAAGGTCTAACTGTAACTGACCTCTCGAAAAAAATTCACTCTGATTTACCTTATCTTAGCCAAGTTCTTAACGGTAAACGTAACCCAAGCCCAAAACTTGCTAAACGTATAGCCGATACTTTAGGTGTTGAAATTACTGATATTTTCACTATCGAAGCTAATAAGGAGGCTAACTAATGAAAACAGAAATATGGAACGGTCATTCTATCCGCTTCATTGAAGTAAATAACGAATGGTGGGCGGTTGGTAAAGATGTAACGGAAGCGTTAGGACTTAAACAGACAAGCAGAGCATTAAACGGGCTTAATAAAGATGGGGTTACTATTAGTAAGGTCATAGACAATATGGGACGTACTCAAATTGTGAATGTGATTAATGAAATCAATATCTATAACTTAGTGTTTAAAAGCAGAAAACCGGAAGCGGAAAGTTTTAAGCAATGGATATTTGAAATCATTAAAGAATTACGCCATAACAATGGTTTAGAAGGCTTCCAGGTATTCAGAATGTTAGATAAGCAACATCAAAAAGAAGCTATGAAACGCTTATATGAAGCCCTTAGAAGTAAAGATAAAGAAGCGGTGAAGTTGAACATGATTAAAGCTAATTCAATCACTAATAAAGCCATCAGTATTATGTACGGTTTAGAGAAATCTATTTCTAAAGATGAAATGACACCGGAAATGTTATCAGATCGTCAACGTATTTTAGATGATGTAGTAAATCTAATGAAAATGAATGAACGTTATAATCTTGATTTATCTATATCTGAAAAGATATACGAAAGTATTTTAAACAGAGTTAAAAGTGCATAGGAGGTATAAGCCAGTGAAAACATTCTTAAAATCAACATGCTACATATTTTTAAGTAATTGTGTAGCGACAACATTATCAAGTACGCCATCTAATTACTTAGTCATTGCTTACTTTAGTCTATTGTTTTTTGCTTGTTATGAGGTAGTGCAATCATTAAATAAGGAAGTGACACATTATGAGTAAAGTTATTGAATTACAGAAGCCACACCCTAGCAATACCGTATTAAATGATGACCAGGTAGCACCGATTAAAATGATTTATTGCAAAATCAGTACACTACCTAAGCTATTCAATGTAAGTAAAGCAACATGCTACCGCTTCATTAAAGAAGCCGAAGAAATGCCGGAATTTAAAGGGCGTATATGTGTAGATGTATCAGCAACTATGACACTAGTACACATAGAAACGTTTATAGAGTTTTTGAGAAGCAAACATAAAAAGTATTTATAAGGAGGATAACAACATGCAAGAAGTAAATAACATGATTGAGTTTAGCAAGATGGTAATGTTTTCAGATGTAAATACTGAATTAGAAGCGGTTAAGCAATTCATTAAGGTTACAGACGATATTAAGGACTTCTATAACAAAAGTAATGAAGTTGATATGTCGTTAAAAGAGATATATCTAGCGATTGAAAATATTTGTACAGTATTAAACTTCATAGTACCAAAAGAAGCGGAAAACATAAAATATGGGGGCAGAAATGAAGTAGAACGTGTTAACGCAACATACTACCTGGAAAAAGTATTATCAATGATTAATGCGGAATTAAGCAATTATATATCAATTAATGACTTATGGGAGGAAGAATAGAATGACGAATTTAAATGATGTAATAGTAGATGTTGATAGCCTTAAATTGAAAGTAGACGCACTTAACCATTTAGCATTTACTAATTTAGAAACTATTGAAAATAGATTAGAACAACAATGGATAACAGAAAATATTACATTAAAACATGTAACAGAGGAACAAGTACAGGATCTATACATTTTGAGTACAATTATCAGTGATATATGGAAATCAGTAGAGAAATTACAAGAAGAAATAAAAAAAGCCTAGTTACATAATCAACCGACCAAAGCGAATATGTAACTAAGCCCACAAAAAGTAGGACTATTTTATATAGTCCTTACTTGTATTTTAACAGAAAGGGGAAGCCCTTTACATTAATTATAACATGATAAGGGCGTATCTAATCGTGGATAATACAACTTTTACAGTAAATCACTATGACAATTTAAACGCACAATCATATAGAGGTAGTGAAGCGTTAACCTTTGATGAGTTAGTGAACTACTTTAACTATAAAACTGTATCAAGTAACAAGTATGAGGGCGGTCTATTCCTTCTAGGTGAGATGTCCGACCATCACCGCAAGAATGACAATATTATTAATAAGCATTGCTTAGTAATAGATTATGATGATCTACCGCCTGGGACTGATTTACCACAACTAGTAAAGGATAAGTTTAAGGCTAGTTATATACTATTTTCAACACATAATCACACGATAGATAACCCTAGATTAAGGTTAGTTATACCTTTGTCGCTACCGCTTCACAATGATTACTATAGTCTAGCGATTGATGAAGTAGATAAGGTGTTAGGCGTAACGTGTGACCAAAGTAGTAAGACGATAAGCCAGGCACAAGCAAGACAGGTACTTAAAACAGATACATCACCTAGAGTATTTGAATACGGTAAGACAACACTACTCAATACCGATACATTAATTAAAGCGATTGAACACAATGCACCAAAGAATGATTTTAGCTTTACGGTTAAACCGCCTAAACGTGATGTGAGTTGGTGGTCTGAAATATGTTATGGCGTTGGTGAAGGGAAACGTAATAGCAGTTTAGCCAGTATTATAGGACTATTGTTATATCGTGGTGTACCGATAGAAGCGGTTACGGGTCTGCTATGGTGTTGGAACCAGTGCAATGATGAAGTGATGAGTAATGAAGAATTTCAAAAGACGTTAGATAGCATTATAAAAACACATATAAATGGAGGAGGAAAGATACTCACTTATGACAAAAAAACAGAAACCGACTGAATTAATAGAGTTTGCTAGTGAAATTAGAAAAGAACATAATACAAAAATTATAAAGTTTGAAAAAGGTACATCAGATTTTTTTGATGGTGGAACGTTCCTACATGATGAGTTTGCCCAATATATGCTACAACGTTATAAATTTACTATATTAGACGGTGACGCACTACATTACTTTGAAGATACACACTATGTGTATGTAGATATGAATAAGTTTAGAAGGATATTAGTAGATGAAATACCGATAATAAAAGAAAACCAACGTAAAGAAGTATTTTATAGTTTAATGGCTAGAGCAAAACAAGGGCATAGATCTAGTCCACGTTATATAGCTATGAAAAATGGTGTATTTGACGTTGAAACTATGCAATTAGATAAAAACCATAGTAACTATGTCATAACAAACTATGTAAATATTACTTACGATAAGGAAGCCTATAGCAAAGATTTAAACCGCTTCTTAAATGAAATATCTAATCATGATAAGGATATTAGGAAGCTACTAGAGGAAAGTGTAGGCTATGGCTTATATGCCAGTACGTTCATGCAAAAATGTTTTATCTTATACGCACCAGGGAGCAATGGGAAGTCCACATGGTTTAGTTTACTGTATCAATTCTTTGGTGAAGATAACATAACGCCACTAAGCCTACAGGACACGCAACATGAATTTAAGTTGTTTGGTCTGCTTAATAAGATGGTGGCAATCGGTGATGATATTTCTGCTACACGTATAGAAGAAGCAGAAAACTTTAAAAAGCTAGTTACAGGTGACCCGATATATTGTAATAGAAAATATCAAGATCCATTATCATTAAAGAATTACGCCACATTGATGTATTCAAGTAACCAGTTACCTAATATTAAGGACACAACACATGGACTGTATAGGCGTTTAATCATCATTCCATTTATGAATACATTCAGCAAAGAGAAGGGCAATTTAGATTTATCCATAGTTGAGAAGTTAGATAATCATATAGTACGCTCACATCTATTTAATTTAGCCATAGAAGGCTTACAAAGAGTAATGGAACATAAGCAGTTTACAGAGCCGGAAGCGGTCAAGAAAGCATTACAGGACTATCAAAAGGAAAATAACATAGTAGTAGAGTTTGTAGAAGATATAGGTATTAATAAAGTAGTTGACCAAGATAAGACAGAAGTATTTGAACAGTTTAAATGGTGGCTAGAACGTAATGGACTTAAAAATAAGTCTGCTAAGTACCTTACTAATGAACTCAATAAAGTATATGGCTTAGAAGTGAAGCAATCATCTAAGCGTGTGAATGGAATACCGACAAACATAAGAATATATAAAAAAGCAAAGTAAAAGTGGAATACACGTAGTACAAGTGGTGGTACAAAAAACGTTGATATAACAGGCTTAAATAAGATTTGTACCACTACATAACCACTTATTGTCGGAAAACTAATATATTTATACAGAAGTAAGTAGTATATATAAAGGTTTTGAGAAAAAAAGACGCTATCCGGTGGTACATTGCTTAAAAGTGTTGATATGAAGCGGTTAAAATGTAGCGAACTTATATTTTTGTACCACTACATAAGTAGAATACAAGGAGGTAAAAACAATGGAAGATGTACAAATAAAGATATTTGAACGTGAAAGAGTAGAAACAAAGCCATACTATAATCCTATATTTAATATGACTGAAACAAAACGATATGAAAACAAACAAGAATACCAGGAACGTTTAAACCGCTTCTTGATGGATCATACAATTTATAGTATTACACCTATGGTTGATGGTGACTTTGATGAGGGAAGCGGTGGCTTTACTAGTAAAATTCTAGTGTGCTATAAAGCACCTGGAAGCGAAGTATTAGAGTGACTTTATTAATTTGTTTTAAAGGGTAGGGCTTATTTAACCCCTACCATAATTGTAGAAATCGTATAACGACACGCTCTCTTTTACGACCAAATTCCAAAAACTAAAAATTTAAGTATATAGATAACTTTAAAATCAGTTATATCAATAGATAAGCATGTAATCTACTATGTTATAAATCAATTTCACAAATAAATAATTACATTAATAAAATCCGCTTCAATCGTTGGTATTACTGTATTTATTTAATTTATCAATGTTAAATAATGCTAATTTTAGGGGAGTTTTGAACAATATTATTTCACAAAGAAAAGCTACATTTCTCAATATATTTAGGTGTTTCCACGTATATAAGAAAAATGGAGGGAGAGCATGGCTTATACAGGTCAAAGAAAATGGTACACCAAAGAATTACTAGAAATATGTATAGATGATATGGAAGTAACCGGTGAGAAGTTTACAGGGGTACAAAAGAAAGGGTTAAACTTTACTGAATTTAAAATTCCATGCTATGTAGAAGGCGTTAAGGTTGGTTATGGTATTAGATACTTCTTTAGGTGTTATAAATGCGGTAGACGTGTTACAAAGATTTATACAATACCAAACCCAACTAAAGACAATATAACAGGGTGTAGGCATTGCCTGGAACTCAATTACATATCACAACAGGCAACTAAAACACAAATGGACTATGAAGCACACCTATTATATAGATACGGTAGAATGTTAGATCCTAATTTTAAATTAGATACAATCACACATACACCATGCCCCTGGAAGCCTAAGAATATGCACTATAAAACTTACGAAAGAATAAGGCATAAGTATGAAATGGCACAATTGAAAGCACAAAAAAAGTTTATAGCAATGGTAGGGGCTTCAATGCAAAGAATGGAAAAACACTTTGGCACGTATGGAATAGATATAAAAAACAAGTATTAGTACATCAATAAAAAGTATAGGAGGTTATACATGAAGCTGATAAGATATAAAGGAGCATACACATATAATATAGAAAGTAGTAAGTTATCCGATTATGAAATGTTAACGCAATATAACCCTTTATTTATATCTAAAAAGATTAGATTAATAGAACTATTTATAAATGATCTATACCATCTTAATCAGTCTCATGTAACGTGTTGTGACGCTAGAGGTGTTGTGTCTGTATCATATCCATTAGATAAGCTAGTATTTTATATCATAGAACAAAAAGATAGGTTACAACATTATAGAGAAGCGTCTGATATAAAACTATCAATGGTGAAGCGGTTATTAGAACGATATACACACCAGGAACAGAAAGAAATAATGGTATTTATGAAAAGTAATGGTATATATAGAGTGAATAAGACGATAGACAAGCTAGGTAAGGAACTCTATATATTATCAAATAACGCACGTATTGAGCGTAATAGAGAACGTGAACGTAATAAGTTAATTAATAAATACAAGCGTTCTATGGGGCTTATATGAAACAGAAAATAGAAGATATAAAAGCGTTTATTAAGTATTACAGCCGATTAAACATAGAAGAAAAATCAATAGAATTAGAAGATGATATAGATACGTTCTTTAGTACAAATAATATTGATAATCACTATACAATCAATGAACACATTGATGATATAGCCTATATGAATGAACTATTATATTTAGCGGAAGCGGTTGGAACTGATAAAGAATTTTATATATTCTACTTGATGAGTGAAGGCAGAACACTAGAAGAAGTAGGGAAGGTGTTTAGCTTATCCAGGGAACGTGTAAGACAAGTATATGATGATGT
Organism: Macrococcus sp. 19Msa1099; assembly: GCA_019357535.2. Classification (NCBI taxonomy): domain Bacteria; kingdom Bacillati; phylum Bacillota; class Bacilli; order Caryophanales; family Staphylococcaceae; genus Macrococcus; species Macrococcus psychrotolerans. Next base: position 2,071,942 of record CP079955.1, on the reverse strand, counting down.
AATAATTAAGATTATAAATAAGCAATAATGAAGCCTATACATTTAATGTAGGGCTTTTTATTATGGACTACCCCCACCATAGAAATTGATGGTAAATATAAAGACTTTGGAAACGGTGTAGGGGTCGATTGTTCAAAAATATAGATCACTCACACGTAAGGGGCTCCTGATTATTAGATATACGATTTTTGAGCATCTGACAATCAATGTATGAAGTCGAAGGAAAATATTAATTAGATAAATTATAAAAGCATTTGATGGTTTATAAAAGAAAAAGTAGCTTTTTTTAGTTGTTTAGACAATAATTAATATGAAATATAAGTGTATACTAAAATATTAATTATTATGGAGGGGTAACTAGATGTTCCAAATTGATATTCCTCATTCTAGCTTTGATTATAGAGGGAGTGCGTGGTCTGGCTATGGCTTGAATATTGTATTACATGAAGATGTTTATAATGACCATCTAGAAGTAAAAAATTATTCATTTAATACAGATTATGTTAAGTATGTTTGTAATGACATTCAAGAACAAATCATTACTCAATATTTCTTTGATGTTTATAATGGTGTGAGATTGATTTCGGGAGAAGTTAGATTTAAACAGTATCCCAATAATGTTGATAGTTTATCTATGTTTGAATTTCTGAAGGTTGATAAAAAAGTTTCTAATCTAAAGTTTCCAAATATAGAAGAACGTCATTTAAAAGAAGTACATTACAAATACTTAGATTTAGTATTTAAATCAAAATTGAATATGGATATGATGTCTTTATTAAATAGAGTGGCTAATTCAGATGGTAAATCCTTAATAAATCAATATAAAATTTATGACTCTTGTAATACGTTTAAAAATAACTTAAAAAAAGAATTTATATATGCTGATAAATTAGCTGATAATTTAAAAAAATTTAAAGTATACAATAATTTTTCTAATAACTTTAATACGTCAGGGATTATTGGGAGACATGGAAATAAAATTGGAATTTCATCTGTTAAAATTGACGATCTTCAATGTTTTGTTGCTGATACGATAGAATTAGTTAAATTGGTGTTTGATATACAGATAAACAATCAAATTGTATATGATTATTTAGATTTCAATAAATAATCATATATTTTGGCTAAAATAATAAATGGGCAAAAAATGGGCAGATTTATAAACCAATGGGCAACCTCAGGAAACATAATATAAAATATGACCGCTTCAACCCCTTGTTATACAAGGTTTTGCAACGCTATGATTTTTCTATTTTTCGTGTTGTCGATTGAGTGGGAATAGATTAGAAAGAATCCTTTAATCATAAAGATTAAAGGATTCTTTTATTTCATAAAATACATGATAAACAAATAAGCGATTGTAAAGAATAACGCATTTGTCACGGCAAATTTAAAATTAAAATGATATTCATTCTTTGAGAAGCGATTGATTAACAAAGCTGTGACATAACTTGCTGTGATACAGATAATGAAGATCATGAGTCCGAATAATAATATTTCCATTTGGCACCTCCTGTTTTCTTTATTATAACAAAAGGTGGGATATAGTTTATTTCATGTGAAACGTTTCTTTTCTTAATGATTCTAGACTGACATGTCTTTGTATAAAAGATAAATATAAGTCATTTTAATGAAGTATTAAGATTTATTTAAGAATTTACGTAGTTTCATTTTTAATGTGAAGGGTATTAAAGTATTATAGTCAACAATTACTGCAGTGAGTAAAAGTAGTTTCAGCTAATCGTTATATTAATTAGATGAATGATTATAATAGGCATATATCTTGTGCTGAAGCAGTAACAGAGGTTGCTGCCGATATTAAGTCAGAAGAATAATACGGAGGCCATTATTGGCCTCTTTATTTATATTGTATAGGAGCGATATTATGCCGATGACGGAGAAAAAGTTACATGAGATTTATAGAACGTTGGTCGATGGTATGATTGAAAAGGATACGCATTCAATCGATAGGATTATGATGGATGGCAGTCATATTATACATATTACTGGGTATAAGCAGAAGAAATGTGAATGGCTCCATGCTGTTCAATCGGAAACGATGAAATATTATAGTGTTCGTGAAGAGTTCTTGGAAATCATTTATAGAGAAAAAACGGCACGTGTTATTGCGCGTAATTTAGTGGATGCAAGAACTGATGGCTATCGCAATATTTTGCCATTGGAACTGACGATATTTTTAGCGAAATTCGGAAAAGAATGGATGATTAGTAACATAGAGACTAAAATGTATTAAAATATTGATCATGAATTATTGACAGCATCCTTGATATATTATATTATTGATATTGTCTTATTTGGAGGAATACCCAAGTCCGGCTGAAGGGATCGGTCTTGAAAACCGACAGGGGCTTAACGGCTCGCGGGGGTTCGAATCCCTCTTCCTCCGCCATTATTTTGACAATTAAACTTTTATATATTGAAGACCTTAACATTATGTTAAGGTCTTTTTTACTTATATCTATCATCAATGTATTTTTGAAAACCCTTTCATAAAACCTTTACATACTTGTATAGACAGAGTACAATGTTAGCATATTAAGAAAAGGGGATGGAACATATGGCAGTCAACAGAAAAGATGTAAAAGATATTATAAAAGCCATTGGTGGAAAAGAAAATGTTAATGCCGCAACGCATTGTGTTACGAGATTAAGATTAGTATTAGATGATGATAATAAAGTAGATAAGTCAGCTCTAGATAAAATTAGTTTAGTTAAAGGATCGTTCGCAGCAAATAACCAGTTCCAAATTGTTATCGGCCCTGGTACTGTAGACGAGGCATATAAAGTATTTGTAGATGAGACGGGTGTCGGCGAGAGTTCGAAAGAAGAAGTTAAAACAGCAGCAGCAGAGAAGATGAGTCCGATTCAAAAGTTGATAAAAACATTAGGTGATGTATTTATTCCATTACTTCCTGCGATCGTAACAGCGGGTCTATTACTTGGTTTATCAAATTTATTATTAGAAGCTGGTGCAATTTATAAAGGGAAAGCTGTAGTTGATGTATACCCACAAATAAAAGGTATTGCAGAAATCATCAAGTTGATAGCTGTAACTCCATTCCACTTCTTACCTGCATTAATCGGTTGGAGTGCGATGCGTGTGTTTGGGGGCAGTCCGATTCTTGGATTAGTATTAGGTTTAGTGTTAGTTAACCCCGCACTTGCTTCACAATACGGATTAGCGGATGCGAAAACAGGTAAACTTGTTGAAATTCCAACTTGGGATGTATTTGGATTGAAAGTTCAACAATTAAACTATGCAGCTCAAGTATTACCAATCTTAATTGCAACTTGGTGTTTAGCACAAGTTGAGCGTTTCTTAAATAAACGTGTGCATGATTCAATTAAGATGTTAGTCGTAGGACCTGTTGCATTATTGTTAGTAGGTTTCTTATCATTTATAATCATTGGGCCAGTTGCATTCTGGTTAGGTAACCAAATTACTGGCGCAATTCAATTTATCTTTGAACAAGCTGGATGGTTAGGCGGATTAATTTATGGGTTAGTTTATGCTCCGCTTGTTATCACGGGGTTACATCACATGTTCTTAGCGGTAGACTTCCAACTGATGAGTTCTAAATTAGATGGAACATATTTATGGCCAATCTTAGCAATTTCTAATATTTCTCAAGGGTCTGCAGCGTTTGCAGCATGGTTCTTATATAAACGTAAGAAGATGGTGAAAGAACAAGGTTTAGCATTTACTTCAGGTATTTCTGGATGGTTAGGTGTAACAGAGCCTGCAATGTTTGGTGTAAACATCCCACTGAAATATCCATTTATTGCCGCAGTAATAACTACGGGTCTTGTTGGTGCATTATTTGGTTCTCAGCAACTATTGGGTAAAGTCGGTGTTGGTGGTGTCCCTGCTATTATGAGTATTAATAGCGGGTTTAAAGGCACGTTCTTAATCGGTATGCTTATCGCGATGGTATTGCCGATGATTTTAACATTAGTATTCTCAAACTTTGCGAAGAAGAAGATGGGCGATGATATTGCAGAACCGATTGTTGCAGATAAAAAGTTATAGGACTTACATTATACCGAACAACTTGTAAATACATGTTGTTCGGTATAAAATTATATAAATACTTTAAGTTAGGGGTAATACAATGGCGGTAACAGATTGGAGAAAGTCGGTTGTCTATCAGATTTATCCTAAATCATTTAACGACACAACAGGAGATGGACAAGGAGATATCAATGGAATTATCGAGAAACTGGATTATTTAAAGCATCTAGGTATTGATTATATATGGCTTACTCCGGTTTATCATTCCCCGATGAACGATAACGGTTACGATATTAGCGATTATTATGAGATTAATCCTGAATTTGGAACTAAGGAGGATTTCAGGCGCTTGTTAGATGAAGCCCATGCACGTGGTATCAAGATCATGTCTGATATTGTCATCAATCATACATCTACCCATCATAATTGGTTTGTAGAATCACGCAAATCTAAAGATAATCCTTACCGAGATTATTATATTTGGAAAGATGGGTCGAAAGACAACCCTCCAACGAACTGGGAATCCAAGTTTGGGGGTAATGCATGGCAATACGATGAATTATCAGGACAATATTACTTACGACTGTTCGATGTGACACAGGCTGATTTGAACTGGGAGAATGAATCGCTACGTAAAGAAATTTACGATATGATTAACTACTGGATTGATTTTGGGATGGATGGCTTTAGGTTTGATGTTATTAATTTGATTTCAAAAGGGACATTCAAAGATTCTGATAAGATAGGTAAAGAATTTTATACAGATGGCCCTCGAGTACATGAATTTCTGCATGAATTAAATCGCAATACGTTCGGTGATAAAGAAGGATTTATGACAGTAGGCGAAATGAGTTCCACGACATTGGAGCATTGTATTCGCTATACAAGGCCAGATCGTCAAGAATTGAGCAGTGTCTTTAATTTTCATCATTTAAAAGTTGATTATAAAAATGGTGAAAAATGGACGACGATGCCCTTTGATTTTGTAGAATTAAAGCGTATATTATTTCACTGGCAGACGGGGATTTCAAAAGGGAATGGATGGAATGCGATATTCTGGTGCAATCATGATCAACCTCGTGTTGTAAGTCGTTTCGGTAGTGACAAGACGGAAGCAGAACGCGTGAAATCTGCAAAAATGCTGGCAATTGTTCTGCACTTGCTTCAAGGTACGCCTTATATCTACCAAGGAGAAGAGATTGGTATGACAAATCTCTATTTAAATAGTATAGAAGATTATCGTGATGTAGAGTCATTAAATGCTTATCAAATCATGAAAGCAGAAGGACGCTCAGAAAATGAGATTCTAAAGGTGCTTCAAGATAAATCAAGAGATAATTCAAGGTCTCCGGTACAATGGGATGATAGTAAGTATGCAGGGTTTACAACGAATGAACCTTGGATTAAGGTCGCAGATAATTATCAACAGATAAACGTTGAGAAAGCTTTAAAAGATGAAAATTCTATCTTCTATACTTACCAAAAACTGATAAAATTAAGACATGAACGAGATATAATAACTTATGGAGAAGTGAAACCGTTATTAGAAGAACATAAACAGTTATTTGTTTATGAGAGAACACTGGGTAATCAAGTTTTATTTGTTGTTGCAAACTTTAGTGAAGAACCTGCAGAACTACCAGTATCATTTGATCTAGAAGGCGAAGTGCTAATAACAAATAACGATACTGTATCGCATAAAATAAAGCCGTATCAAGCATTTGCCATTCTTCGATAATGCATTTCCCTAATCTGAAAACAATATTTTAGATATAGAGGTGAAAGAATTGAACAGCAATAAGTACAGAAAGATCTATCAGGACTTAAGCGGAAAGATCATCAACGGAGAATATAAAGAAGGTGCACAACTACCTTCCGAAAACTTGCTCGTACAAAGTTATGGTGTATCAAGAGAAACAGTACGTAAAGCATTGAGCCTGCTTCAAACTAATGGTTATATACAAAAGTTAAAAGGAAAAGGTTCAATAGTTATTTATAATCAAGCAATGAATTTCCCTGTTTCTCAACTCATCAGCTTCGAAGAAATTAAGCATTCATTGAATATGGATTATAATACGGTTGTAGAATCTTTTGAAACTGTAAGAGCAAAAGATCATAAAACTGTTCAAGAAGCTTTGAATTTAGGCGATGATACAGAGTTGTATCGTGTAGTACGAAGTAGAAGAGATAAAGAGCGTGTTAATATTATTGATACTGATTATTTCATTAAATCGATGATGCCAGGATTAAATGAGGAAATAGCACAGCACTCAATCTATGATTATATTGAGAAACGACTAGGACTTTTAATCTCATATTCGAAGAAAGCAATTACTTTTGAGCCTATGACAGACGATGATCTTGAATTGTTTAAAGAAACTATGCCCCCATATGCAGCGGTTGTTCGTTCGGTTGTACACTTGGAAGATGCGTCTGCATTCCAATACAATGTATCCAAGCATAGAGCGAGTGAGTTTAAATTTGTAGACTTCTCAAGACGTACGATAAGAAAATAGTATAACGAAATAGTTGCAATAACTATGAGAAATATAGTATTATTAACTTTGCCGTGCTAAGTGGGGAGGTAGCGGTTCCCTGTACTTACAATCCGCTTAGGTAAGACCTAATTCCTTTGCTGAGGGTAATGAGTTGTGAGGTCTGACCTGAACACGTAGTGTTGAGAGAGCGGTCCTAGTCAATATAAACCCACGAATCATGTCAGGTCCGGAAGGAAGCAGCATTAAGTGGTCATTTGTATGTGGCTAGGGCAGCCGTTCTTGAGCTGTCGATTTAGGTAACGCTTGTGCTTGTTATTCGAAGCGAAGGTGCACGGTTTTAATTTAAAATAATACATTTATTATAGATAAAGTATCGGAACAATTGTTTCGGTACTTTTTTAAATATACTCAGAATATCATTATCGTTTTTATATGATGCTGATATTTTCAATGTTATAATTAATATTATTATATTTTTGGAGGGAACCCTTTTGAGTTATCAAGCGTTATATAGAGTGTTCAGATCTCAGTCATTCGAAGAGGTTGTCGGACAAAAACATGTTACTACGACATTAAAGAATGCAATTCAAAAGAATAAGATTTCCCACGCCTATTTATTTAATGGCCCGAGAGGAACAGGCAAGACAAGTATCGCTAAGATATTTGCAAAAGCCATTAATTGTACCGTGAGTACAGATGGCGAGCCGTGTAATTCTTGTGATACGTGTGTCTCAATTACGAAAGGAACAAACTCAGATGTCATTGAGATTGATGCTGCGAGTAATAACGGTGTTGATGAAATTCGTAATATAAGAGATAAAGTAAAATATGCACCAGGTGAATCTACATATAAAGTCTACATTATCGACGAAGTTCATATGCTGACAACAGGTGCATTCAATGCATTATTGAAGACATTAGAAGAACCACCTGCTCATGCTGTTTTTATTCTTGCTACAACGGAACCACATAAGATTCCTGCGACAATTATTTCAAGATGCCAACGGTTTGATTTTAAAGCAATTTCTGTTAATGATATCGCTGAACATCTTGCTTACGTCTGTCGAACAGAAGAGATTAAGTATGATGAAGATGCCTTGTATTTTATTGCGACAACTGCTGAAGGTGGTATGCGGGATGCGCTGAGTATACTTGATCAGGCAATTGCATTTGGAACTGAGGCATTGACTTTAGAACATGTCCATAGTGTCACAGGAAGTGTAGGGCGTGAAGACTTCTTTGAACTTACGGATTATATAATCACACATGACGTTAAAGAAGCGTTCAAACAATTTCATCGCTTATTGTCTGAAGGAAAAGAAACGACACGTTTAGTAAATGATTTAATTTATTTTTTAAGAGATATTATTATGGATTATGCAGCAGACAATAAAGGAGACGAAAGTATTTATCAGCTTAATATAGGATTACTGTATGAGATGATAGATAAAATAAACGATACATTAGTATCTATGCGTTTTGCAGTAAATACGAATGTTCACTTTGAGGTGCTGATTGTTAAACTGTCGGAACTTATTAAACGTAGACAAGGTGCTACACAAAGTGTTGTTCAAGTTGATACTTCGCACTTAGAAAAGCGTTTACAACAACTTGAAAAGCAAGTCGCAAGTGGAATCCAAAGTGCTCCCGTGCAAGCGTCCAGACCAAAAAAAGAACAAAAACGTTCGAAAAATGCATTTTCAATGCGTCAAATTGAAACGGTGCTGGATCATGCAAATCGACAGGATTTAAACTATTTGAAGCAGAATTGGCATACATTGATTCAGCACGTGGAAAACGAGGGGAAGAAAGCGCTAGTAAGCCTTCTAAAAAATTCTGAGCCTGTTGCTGCAAGCAGCACGCACGTATTAATTAAATTTGACGAAGAAATTCATTGCGATATGGTTAATAATGATGACGCAAAAAGGGAACAGATTGAGTCAATAGTATACACAATTATTGAAAAACAAGTTAAAATGGTGGGAGTGCCAGGTTCTCAGTGGCTGCAAGTCAGACATAATTATCTGGAGAATAAAAAGCAACCAAAGCAGGAAACGCAGTCTGTGGAAGATGATATTGTTACTCAGGCAGAAAACCTGTTTGGTAAAGATGCAATTAACATTATAGATTAATTAGGAGGAATAAATTATGCGCGGTGGCGGAAATATGCAACAAATGATGAAACAAATGCAAAAAATGCAAAAGAAGATGGCTGAAGAGCAAGAGAAATTAAAAGAAGAAAGAATTGAAGGAACAGCTGGTGGCGGCATGGTTACTGTTGTCGTTTCAGGCCATAAAGAAGTACTTGATGTAATTATCAAAGAAGAAGTAGTAGATCCAGAAGATATCGAAATGTTACAAGACTTAGTATTAGCTGCGACAAACGATGCATTATCTAAAGCGGATGATGTCACAGCGCAACGTTTAGGACAACATACTAAAGGATTAAACATTCCGGGAATGATGTAATATGCATTATCCTGCACCAATTTCCAAATTAATTGATAGTTTTATGAAATTACCTGGAATCGGCCCGAAAACTGCAAGTCGTCTGGCCTTTCATGTGTTAGATATGAAAGAAGACGATGTAGTAGGTTTTGCGAAGGCACTTGTAGATGTGAAGCGTGAATTAACGTATTGTTCAGTCTGCGGACATATTACGGATACAGATCCATGTTATATATGTGAAGATAAGACGCGTGATCAATCTATGATATGTGTAGTAGAAGAAACTAAAGACGTTATCGCAATGGAGAAGATGCGAGAGTATAAAGGACTGTATCATGTTCTGCACGGTGCGATTTCTCCGATGGAAGGCGTTGGACCTGAAGATATTAATGTCCCTTCGTTGCTCACGAGATTACGTGATGAGCATGTACAGGAATTAATATTAGCAACAAATCCAAATATTGAAGGTGAGTCAACGGCGATGTATATTGCAAGACTCGTGAAACCCATCGGAATTAAAGTGACACGTCTAGCGCACGGTCTTCCAGTAGGTGGAGATTTAGAGTATGCGGATGAAGTGACGTTATCCAAAGCAATAACAGGAAGAACGGAAATCTAGAGAAATCATGAAAAAGCATCCTCAATCAATGATTGGGGATGCTTTTTCGAATAGTGCCTAAGTATCAGTGATAATAACCATGTTAGATATATCGTTAAACATCCCAATATAGACGTTATTATGAAGTAAAGATTGATGTATTTGCATTACATGACAAACATATTAAAAGATTATAGATACTACAATAAGTAATTTTGTATATAGGCTGTTATAATTAATAATTATAATGAGGTGAATAAAATGACAACTGGATTAGTATTAGAAGGCGGCGGTATGAGAGGTATATATACTGCAGGAGTCCTGGATTGTTTTTTAGAGCATGGTGTTCAATTTAATTATGTAATCGGTGTTTCAGCAGGTGGGAATATGGCAGCATCTTATCTTTCAAAGCAGAAAGGAAGAAATAAGAAAGTATCATTAGATTTTTTAGATGACAAACGTTACTTATCACTTTCTAACTATATAAAGAATAAAGAGATGTTTGGAATGGATTTTATCTTTGATGAAATACCAAAAGAATATGTACCGTTCAATATGGAAGAGTTTCTTCGATATAATGGAGAATATGTCATCGCATGTACTAACTGTGAAACCGGAGAAACGGAATATTTTAATAAAGCATATTTAAGAAAAGACTTAATGACGATTCTTCGAGCTTCAAGTTCTTTGCCACTAATGGCACCAATAGTAGAGTACGATGGTAAGAAACTATTAGATGGTGGAGTAACAGACCCGATACCTTTAAGAAAGGCACAGCGCGATGGCATGATCAATAATGTAGTCGTACTCACTAGGCCGAAAGGATATGTAAAACGTTCCAGCCGACTTTCTAAATACTTTAAAGTAAAGGGGTATAAGAAAGTGGATGAAGCGATGCAGAAAAGACCCGCAGTTTATAATGAGACGTTGCAATATATAGACAATCAGGAAAAAAGCGGGCATGCAATAGTAATTCGTCCATCTAAAGATTTAAAAGTAGATCGTATGGAAAAGAATTGCGATAAGCTTTCAGCAATGTACGAATTAGGCTATCATGATGCTTTAGAACAACTTCCTAAGATAAAAGGATGGCTCGATCCAAAAGAAAAGTAAAAACTTTTTAAAAAAAGTAGCGAAAGTGTAATTTTTATGCTTGTTATAGTGCTTGAAACCCTGTATAGTTATATCTTGTCCGGAAGAGATAATTCATACAGGACAAGCGCTTCGAAAGACAACAAAAAACTTTTTAAAAAAAGTTGTTGACTTTCGAAAAACAAGAGAGTATAATTAAATCTTGTGAGACGCAAAGAATAACGCAATGAACATTGAAAACTGAATGACAATATGTCAACGTTAATTCCAATAATTTGAGTGATTAAGTTCACTCCCAAGAGTGATTGCCTCAAGCAATCAAAGAGCTTTATCAAGCAATCTATTATGGAGAGTTTGATCCTGGCTCAGGATGAACGCTGGCGGCGTGCCTAATACATGCAAGTCGAGCGAACGGACGAGAGTGCTTGCACTCTCTGATGTTAGCGGCGGACGGGTGAGTAACACGTGGGTAACCTACCTATAAGACTGGGATAACTTCGGGAAACCGGAGCTAATACCGGATAATATCTAGCTTCGCATGAAGCGATAGTGAAAGACGGTTCTGCTGTCACTTATAGATGGACCCGCGGTGTATTAGCTAGTTGGTGAGGTAACGGCTCACCAAGGCAACGATACATAGCCGACCTGAGAGGGTGATCGGCCACACTGGGACTGAGACACGGCCCAGACTCCTACGGGAGGCAGCAGTAGGGAATCTTCCGCAATGGACGAAAGTCTGACGGAGCAACGCCGCGTGAGTGAAGAAGGTTTTCGGATCGTAAAACTCTGTTGTAAGGGAAGAACAAGTACGTTAGTAACTGAACGTACCTTGACGGTACCTTACCAGAAAGCCACGGCTAACTACGTGCCAGCAGCCGCGGTAATACGTAGGTGGCAAGCGTTATCCGGAATTATTGGGCGTAAAGCGCGCGTAGGCGGTCTCTTAAGTCTGATGTGAAAGCCCCCGGCTCAACCGGGGAGGGTCATTGGAAACTGGGAGACTTGAGTGCAGAAGAGGAGAGTGGAATTCCATGTGTAGCGGTGAAATGCGCAGAGATATGGAGGAACACCAGTGGCGAAGGCGGCTCTCTGGTCTGTAACTGACGCTGAGGTGCGAAAGCGTGGGGATCAAACAGGATTAGATACCCTGGTAGTCCACGCCGTAAACGATGAGTGCTAAGTGTTGGGGGGTTTCCGCCCCTCAGTGCTGCAGCTAACGCATTAAGCACTCCGCCTGGGGAGTACGGTCGCAAGACTGAAACTCAAAGGAATTGACGGGGACCCGCACAAGCGGTGGAGCATGTGGTTTAATTCGAAGCAACGCGAAGAACCTTACCAAATCTTGACATCCTTTGACAACTCTAGAGATAGAGCTTTCCCCTTCGGGGGACAAAGTGACAGGTGGTGCATGGTTGTCGTCAGCTCGTGTCGTGAGATGTTGGGTTAAGTCCCGCAACGAGCGCAACCCTTATCTTTAGTTGCCATCATTAAGTTGGGCACTCTAGAGAGACTGCCGGTGACAAACCGGAGGAAGGTGGGGATGACGTCAAATCATCATGCCCCTTATGATTTGGGCTACACACGTGCTACAATGGATGGTACAAAGGGCAGCAAAACCGCGAGGTCAAGCAAATCCCATAAAACCATTCTCAGTTCGGATTGTAGTCTGCAACTCGACTACATGAAGCTGGAATCGCTAGTAATCGTAGATCAGCATGCTACGGTGAATACGTTCCCGGGTCTTGTACACACCGCCCGTCACACCACGAGAGTTTGTAACACCCGAAGCCGGTGGAGTAACCTTTTAGGAGCTAGCCGTCGAAGGTGGGACAGATGATTGGGGTGAAGTCGTAACAAGGTAGCCGTATCGGAAGGTGCGGCTGGATCACCTCCTTTCTAAGGATAATTACGGAAACAGACCCTCAGGTCTGTAGGAATTGACATTGACATATTGTATTCAGTTTTGAATGTTTATACATTCAGATTGTACTTTGAAAACTAGATAAAGTAAGAAGATATAAAGATTTTACCAAGCAAAACCGAGTGAGTTCATATTTGAATTCTTGAAAAAATCGCGCGTCTGCATTTATGCAGACATCACAATATTAATAACAGATTAAGTTATTAAGGGCGCACGGTGGATGCCTTGGCACTAGAAGCCGAAGAAGGACGTTACTAACGACGATATGCTCTGGGGAGCTGTAAGTAAGCTTTGATCCAGAGATTTCCGAATGGGGAAACCCAGCATGAGTTATGTCATGTTATCCATATGTGAATACATAGCATATGAGAAGGCACACCCGGAGAACTGAAACATCTAAGTACCCGGAGGAAGAGAAAGAAAATTCGATTCCCTTAGTAGCGGCGAGCGAAACGGGAAGAGCCCAAACCAGAGTGCTTGCACTCTGGGGTTGTAGGACACTCAACACGGAGTTACAAAGGAATAGTTTAGACGAATGACTTTGGAAAAGTCAGCCATAGAAGGTAAAGGCCCTGTAGTCGAAAAGTTATTCTCTCCTGAGTGGATCCTGAGTACGGCGGAACACGTGGAATTCCGTCGGAATCCGGGAGGACCATCTCCCAAGGCTAAATACTCTCTAGTGACCGATAGTGAACCAGTACCGTGAGGGAAAGGTGAAAAGCACCCCGGAAGGGGAGTGAAATAGAACCTGAAACCGTGTGCTTACAAGTAGTCAGAGCCCGTTAATGGGTGATGGCGTGCCTTTTGTAGAATGAACCGGCGAGTTACGATTTGATGCAAGGTTAAGCAGTATATGTGGAGCCGTAGCGAAAGCGAGTCTGAATAGGGCGAATGAGTATCAGGTCGTAGACCCGAAACCAGGTGATCTACCCATGTCCAGGTTGAAGTTCAGGTAACACTGAATGGAGGACCGAACCGACTTACGTTGAAAAGTGAGCGGATGAGGTGTGGGTAGCGGAGAAATTCCAATCGAACCTGGAGATAGCTGGTTCTCTCCGAAATAGCTTTAGGGCTAGCCTCGCATGATGATTACTGGAGGTAGAGCACTGTTTGGACTAGGGGCCCCCCTCGGGTTACCGAATTCAGACAAACTCCGAATGCCAGATAATTTAATGCGGGAGTCAGACTGCGGGTGATAAGGTCCGTAGTCGAGAGGGAAACAGCCCAGACCACCAGCTAAGGTCCCAAAATATATGTTAAGTGGAAAAGGATGTGGCGTTGCCCAGACAACTAGGATGTTGGCTTAGAAGCAGCCATCATTTAAAGAGTGCGTAATAGCTCACTAGTCGAGTGACGCTGCGCCGAAAATGTACCGGGGCTAAACATATTACCGAAGCTGTGGATTGTCCGTAGGACAATGGTAGGAGAGCGTTCTAAGGGCGTCGAAGCATGATCGTAAGGACATGTGGAGCGCTTAGAAGTGAGAATGCCGGTGTGAGTAGCGAAAGACGGGTGAGAATCCCGTCCACCGATTGACTAAGGTTTCCAGAGGAAGGCTCGTCCGCTCTGGGTTAGTCGGGACCTAAGCCGAGGCCGAATGGCGTAGGCGATGGACAACAGGTAGATATTCCTGTACCACCTAAGATTGTTTGAACGATGGGGGGACGCAGTAGGATAGGCGAAGCGTACTGTTGGTTATGTACGTCCAAGCACTGAGATTGAGTATCAGGCAAATCCGGTACTCACCAAGATCAAGGTGTGATGGGGAGCGAAATTATAGTAGCGAAGTCGTTGATTTCACACTGCCAAGAAAAGCCTCTAGTTAGAAATTAGGTGCCCGTACCGCAAACCGACACAGGTAGTCAAGATGAGAATTCTAAGGTGAGCGAGCGAACTCTCGTTAAGGAACTCGGCAAAATGACCCCGTAACTTCGGGAGAAGGGGTGCTTTTTAGGGTGCAAGCCTTGAAGAGCCGCAGTGAATAGGCCCAAGCGACTGTTTATCAAAAACACAGGTCTCTGCAAAACCGTAAGGTGAAGTATAGGGGCTGACGCCTGCCCGGTGCTGGAAGGTTAAAAGGAGTGGTTAGCGTATGCGAAGCTACGAATTGAAGCCCCAGTAAACGGCGGCCGTAACTATAACGGTCCTAAGGTAGCGAAATTCCTTGTCGGGTAAGTTCCGACCCGCACGAAAGGCGTAACGATTTGGGCACTGTCTCAACGAGAGACTCGGTGAAATCATAGTACCTGTGAAGATGCAGGTTACCCGCGACAGGACGGAAAGACCCCGTGGAGCTTTACTGCAGCCTGATATTGAAATTCGGCACAGCTTGTACAGGATAGGTAGGAGCCTTTGAAGCGTGAGCGTCAGCTTACGTGGAGGCGCTGGTGGGATACTACCCTGGCTGTGTTGACTTTCTAACCCGCGCCACTTATCGTGGCGGGAGACAGTGTCAGGCGGGCAGTTTGACTGGGGCGGTCGCCTCCTAAAGAGTAACGGAGGCGCTCAAAGGTTCCCTCAGAATGGTTGGAAATCATTCGCAGAGTGTAAAGGCACAAGGGAGCTTGACTGCGAGACCTACAAGTCGAGCAGGGTCGAAAGACGGACTTAGTGATCCGGTGGTTCCGCATGGAAGGGCCATCGCTCAACGGATAAAAGCTACCCCGGGGATAACAGGCTTATCTCCCCCAAGAGTTCACATCGACGGGGAGGTTTGGCACCTCGATGTCGGCTCATCGCATCCTGGGGCTGTAGTCGGTCCCAAGGGTTGGGCTGTTCGCCCATTAAAGCGGTACGCGAGCTGGGTTCAGAACGTCGTGAGACAGTTCGGTCCCTATCCGTCGTGGGCGTAGGAAATTTGAGAGGAGCTGTCCTTAGTACGAGAGGACCGGGATGGACATACCTCTGGTGTACCAGTTGTCGCGCCAGCGGCATAGCTGGGTAGCTATGTATGGACGGGATAAGTGCTGAAAGCATCTAAGCATGAAGCCCCCCTCAAGATGAGATTTCCCAACTTCGGTTATAAGATCCCTCAAAGATGATGAGGTTAATAGGTTCGAGGTGGAAGTACAGTGATGTATGGAGCTGACGAATACTAATCGATCGAAGACTTAATCAATTTTATAGATTTTTTATTCGGGATTGCCGGGTAGAATCTAATATATCTTACTTACTTTATCTAGTTTTGAAAGTATAAACTATTTATTCTTTCATTTGTCTGGTGACGATGGCAGAGAGGTCACACCTGTTCCCATACCGAACACAGAAGTTAAGCTCTCTAGCGCCGATGGTAGTTGGTCTTACGATCCGCGAGAGTAGGACGTTGCCGGGCAATATATAAATGGATGCGATGAGCCGCACATTGGGGACCTGTTAGGTCTCTTTTTTTTATGTCTTAATTTAAGTGAAATTATTTGCTTCTTTATATTCGAAGTCAATTTTATTGTGAGATATAATAGTATAGATAGAGATAACCAAAAGAGGGATGATGAACTTGAATACTCCTATATTGAATCAAATGAAAACGCACTTTGAAAATTTGGAGCCTATTTCATTGCATGTACCGGGTCATCATTATAATACGATTGGTCATC
Organism: Macrococcus sp. 19Msa1099; assembly: GCA_019357535.2. NCBI lineage: Bacteria > Bacillati > Bacillota > Bacilli > Caryophanales > Staphylococcaceae > Macrococcus > Macrococcus psychrotolerans. The sequence goes on along the minus strand of CP079955.1, from coordinate 2,055,759 downwards.
TGAGTGAAGTCCAATTTAAATATGATGTGACGGAGATAGAAGGGATGGATGATTATCATCATCCTGAATCGATAATTCTTGAAAGTGAAAAGAAATTAACGAGAAATCAATTATACGAATCTAAATACTTAGTTGGAGGTACAACGAGTGGTATTTTGTCAGCAATATTAGGATTCTTACATAAATCTCAGCATGTAGATGGGTATCGTATTGCGATTATGAGGAATGCACATAAATCTATAATTAATGCTATCAATATAGCGAAAGCAAATACTTATATACTTCCTACAAAAATTTCTGAGGCTACAAATGAATATTCAGGTGTAGACTTAGATCAAGTTAATCATGATATTCTAAAAAATGTAGAAGTAGTTGTATTAACTTATCCTAACTATTTTGGAGAAACATATCATATAAAAAAAGTTATAGAATTTTTTCGATCAAGAAATATTGTTACTATAATAGATGAAGCTCACGGTGCACATTTTGATATTTCTACTTCTTTTCCAAGTTCATCTATTAACTATGGCGCAGATATCATTGTGCAGTCATATCACAAAACATTACCAGCCTTTACGATGAGTTCAGTGATGCATATTAGAAAAGATAACCTATATATTGAAGATGTGTGGCGTATGTGTTCGATACTTCAATCTTCTAGTCCATCTTATATGTTAATGTTAGGATTAGAGCACGCGCATCAATTCTACTTGGATTATGATGAGATGCTGTTTTTCCATAGGCGTCAAGAATTGATTGATACGTTTAGAAAAAAGGGATTTCAGGTGATTACTCCTAGTGATCCTTTAAAATTAATGATAACCCATCAAGAATTCTCAGGGTTTCAAATTGCTGAATTATTAGCACAGCATCATATATACACGGAGTTAAGCAACGGAAAATTTTCACTGATTATCCTCCCTTTATGGCATAATGGGGATAGATATCCATTTAAAACGTTATTGGAAAGAATAAAACAATTAAAGATTGAACATGTTGCTTTAAAGGATATTATCATAAAAGAAAATGATATTTTATTAAACAAAAATAGTTCAGATGGTGTTATTAATTATCGAACGCAATCTGATTTAAAAAAATGGATTCCTATAAGTGAAAGTGAAGGGTATTTTTCAGTTCAGCCAATCGTGCCATATCCACCAGGGATACCTTTAATTATGCAAGGAGAAGAGATTAAAAAAGCTGCGATTGAGGGCTTAGCACAGTATATATCTAATGGTGGAAAGGTACACGGCATTAAAGAAGGAAATATTTTAGTTTATCAATAGTTAGGAGAAGATTATGTCTTATTTTATAACAATCGAAGGGCCAGAAGGTTCTGGAAAAACAACGGTAATCAAAGCGATCGCTGATCAATTAATAGCGCGCTTTGATGTGGTTTGCACAAGAGAACCTGGAGGTATAAAAATTAGTGAGGACATTCGAAAGATATTGCTAGATGAAGCGAATGTAATGGATTATCGTACGGAAGCATTATTATTTGCTGCAAGCAGACGGCAACATCTTGTTGAAAAGGTATTGCCAGCAATTCAAAAAGGGGAAATTGTAATTTGTGATCGTTTTATAGATAGTTCATTAGCATATCAAGGCTATGCTAGAGGGATTGGAATGGATGAAATTCGCTCTATTAATGAATTTGCGATTGAAGGTAAATATCCAGATTTAACATTGTATCTTAAAGTAAGTGCAGAAATCGGTTTAAATCGTATTAAAGATAATTCACGTGAAACAAATCGTCTAGATAAAGAAGCGATTGATTTTCATGAACAAGTAGTTGAAGGATATGATATATTAGCCGCACAGTATCCCGATCGTATTCGTATTATTGATGCTGAACAGTCACCGGAGCAAGTGGTATCAGAAAGTATGAAATGGATTAATCAGTTATTGAATTAATTTATGATATAATTTAATAAAGAGGTGTTTAATATGAAAATGGTAATAGCAATCGTACAGGACCAAGATAGCCAGACGTTATCTGATGAACTAACTAAGCATAACTTTAGAACTACTAAATTAGCATCAACAGGTGGTTTTCTGCGTGCAGGGAATACGACATTCTTATGTGGTGTAGAAGATGAACGTGTTGATGAATTATTGAATCTTATCAATATGAAATGCAGAAATAGAGAGCAGACGATTACGCCAGTTACGCCAATGGGTGGAAACGCCGATGCATATATTCCTTTCCCAGTCGAAGTAGAAGTTGGTGGAGCAACTGTATTTGTTATGCCGATTGAACAATTTCATCAGTTTTAATTAAGCTGCGCTAAGCGGCTTTTTCAATATATTTAAAGGAGTTTAAGATGCAACAACAATTAATGCAAGCAATAAAAAATGATAAGCTCAGTCATGCATATTTGTTTGAAGGTTCTAATAAGCAGGCATTAAAAGAAGAAGCAATCATTTTCGCTTCAGCAATTATTTGTGGCGATGATGAAGTTTGTCATTCTAGAATAGCTGCCCATAATCATTCGGATTTTATTATTATGGAAACTGATGAAGCTACGATAAAAAAAGAGATGATTGAAGAAGTACTTCATAAAATGAACCAAAAGCCGATTGAAGGATCATATAAAGTATATATTATCGTTGATTTTGACAAAGTGACAACACAAGGGGAGAACAGCATTCTTAAATTCCTGGAAGAGCCACCAGGGAATACAATTGCATTATTGTTAACAAGTGCACCAAATGAAATATTGCCAACAATTCATTCGCGATGCCAGCATATTTCAGTACAGAACAGACAGGATATCTCATTAACGTTAAGTGGGCAAGTCCCTACGCCTTTACTAATGACATTATCCAAATTAATGATGAGTGAGGACGAGGCAATTTCTTGGTATACAGAGAAAAATTTTGGGGAAGTTCGAAGCCAGGTTGTAACTTGGCTACAGACATTATTAAATGGGGATATGATGGGGCTTATTCAAGTTTCACAATTACAATCACACATCTCAGAACGCGTATATCAACAAATTGCATTGGATATGGTGCAATTATTTCTGCAGGACATACTATATCTTCAACTGAATGAACAGTCAGTAAGAAGCTATCCTGATTATGAAGTTGCCATACAACGTATTAGTCAAAAAATTACGATTCAACAATCAATTAATATGATAGAAGCAGCGCTTAATGCAAAGCAAAAATTATTACAATATGTAAATGCAACATTAGTGTTTGAGCAGATGGCAATAAAAATTGTAGGTGAGGTTAGAGCATGATAGAAATTATAGGTGTCAAGTTTCACAGAGCTGGGCGTACAGAATATTATAGTCCAGGGCATGAACAATTTAATAAGAATGAGTATGTCGTAATCAATCATAAGAAACGTGGTATGGAATTAGCACGCGTCGTAATACCTAATAAGGAAATTAATGAAGATGAAGTTGTAATGCCAGTTGCGGTTATTCATAGAAGAGCGACTGAAGAAGATCTTATAAAGTATGAACAGAACATGGTAGATGCGGATATTGCACTTGAAATATGTAAAAAACACGTTAAAAATCATGAGCTCGATATGCGCCTCGTCAATGCAGCTTACACATTAGATAAAGGGAAGATCATATTTAATTTTACTGCAAGCGAACGTGTGGACTTTAGAGAACTTGTAAAAAGTTTAGCATATGATTTGAAAACACGTATAGAGCTTAGACAAATTGGTGTTAGAGATGAGGCAAAGATTTTGGGTGGCATAGGACCTTGTGGTAGAAGTCTATGTTGTGCAACGTATCTTGGAGACTTTGAGCCTGTATCTATTAAGATGGCGAAAGATCAAAATTTGTCATTAAATCCCACGAAAATTTCAGGCGCATGTGGGCGGTTGATGTGCTGTCTAAAATATGAAAATGATTATTATGAAGAAACAAGAAATAAACTACCGGATATCGGTGCAATTATTGATACACCGCATGGTAAAGGAAAAGTTATCGGACTTAATATCTTAGATGTTACAATGCAGATAAAAGTACCGGAAATTGAAGCACCAATTGAATTCCATATTGACGAAGTAGAAGTTTAGGGGGGCTAGAATTGAATCGAGACGAAATGTTGATGAGACTTTCGCAACTTGAAAAAGACATTAATCAAATTAATGAAAGCTATGATCACTTAAAAACAATGGTTGTAGAACTCATTGAGGAAAATGTCACGTTAAATTTAGAAAACGATAACTTACAGATGTTTATACATGAACCAAAACAAGAAGAGGCGAAAGTACCAAAGAAACATAAAGTACTGCAAAGTAAAGACAATCTTGCAATGCTTTACGCAGAGGGTTTTCATATATGCCCCACAGACTTATTCGGAAAACACCGTGGGGGCGAAGGCTGTATTTTCTGCTTAAATTTATTATCTGATCACAAATAAAAGAGGGCGAAGGGCCTTTTTTTATTAGGGAGGGAAAAATGTTAAAAGAAAATGAACGATTCGATCAGCTTTTGAAAGAAAATCTATCTATCATTCAAAATGATGATGTATTTTCGTTCTCAACAGATGCGTTATTGCTAGCCCATTTCACACAATTACGTGCGAAGGATCAAATAATTGATCTCTGTTCGGGTAATGGGGTTATACCTTTACTCTTGTCGTCTCGTACAACAATGACTATAGAAGCGATAGAGATTCAAGATGCATTAGTTGATATGGCAGTACGTACAATCCAGTATAATGATTTGATATCTCAAATAAAAATGCATCATATGGATCTCAAAGATGTTGGTAGTACATTCTTACCAAGTCAATTTGATGTCGTTACATGCAACCCACCTTATTTCAGGGAGAATCAATCTTATCAACATTTAAAGGAAGCGCATCGTGTTGCACGTCATGAAGTAATGTGTACATTCATGGATTGTGTACGTGCTGCAAACCACCTACTTAAGCAAGGTGGCAAGATGGTGATTGTTCAACGTGCAGATCGATTAGCAGATGTTATTGTGGATATGAGAACCGGAGGCATTGAACCGAAGCGACTCATTCCTATTTACTCCAAAAAATCTAAAACTCAAGCGATTACTGTTATTGTTGAGGGGATTAAAGGTGGTAAACCAGATTTGAAATTACAACCGCCATTTTATATATATAACGATGACGGAACTTATAGTTCAGAGATGAATGGCGTTTATTATGGATAAACACTATATCTATATTCTGAAATGCGCAGATGATTCCCTTTACACAGGATATACAACACATTTAGATAGAAGGTTAGCTGTACATAGTAGCGGAAAAGGTGCGAAATATACAAGGGTAAGGTTACCTGTTGAACGCGTATATGAGGAAAGCTTTGATTCAAAACGAGAAGCTATGCAAAGAGAATATGCGATAAAACAAATGACAAGAGCTCAGAAACTTAAGCTCATAAAAGGAGACTTAGCATGACCGGGGTATTATACTTAGTAGGTACACCAATAGGAAATCTAGAGGATATTACATTTCGAGCGGTTAGAATATTAAAAGAAGTAGATTGTATTTACTGTGAAGACACGCGTGTCACAAGAACTTTGACGATGCATTATAATATTGATACGCCTCTGAAGAGTTACCATGAACATAATAAAGATAAAGTCACCGATCAGCTGATTGAAACATTGGTATCCGGCAATCATATCGCACTTGTATCAGATGCAGGGTTACCACTAATTAGTGACCCAGGTTATGAACTCGTAGTAGAATGTCGTGATAAAGGAATTAGAATAGAAACAATACCTGGTCCAAATGCTGCACTCTCAGCACTTATGACAAGTGGCATTGCTTCATATTCATTTATTTTTGATGGTTTTTTGCCACGTAAAGATAAGGAGAAGAAAAAGAGGTTACAAACTTTAATGGAACTCCCTCATACGGCGATTATATACGAATCACCATTTCGTGTGAAACACACGATTGAAACAATAATGGAAATTGATGCAACAAGAAAAGTATCTATTGCAAGAGAATTAACTAAGAAATTCGAACAAGTAGAAACAGCTAATGTCAAAGAAATCTATAACAAGTTAGACAATGAAATCAACTTGAAGGGTGAATTTGTAATCATAATCGATGCAGTAAGCGAAGCGGATAAAGTACATTGGTGGGCAGAGCTTACGGTATATGAGCATGTGATACATTATATTGAAACAGGTATGCGATCTAAAGAGGCAATCAAACAAGTCGCAGTCGATAGAGATATAAAGAAGAATGAAGTATATGAAATTTATCATATTGAACATTAAAAAAGGTGCCCTGCGGCACCTTTTTTAATGGATATAGTATTTATTTTTCTTCTTGCGCTTCTTTTTCTTCGATTTCTTTAAGTAATTGTGCAATACCTTCTTTACTTAACACAAGTTTACCGCCAGCTAATAGATAGTTATCTTCAGAAACATCGCCTGTCACGGCACAAGTCATGCTAGGTTTATATTTCTTTAAAATAATTTTATCGGCGTCTGTATAAATTTCTAAAGCATCTTTCTCAGCAATATCTAAAATACGTCGTAATTCGATCGGAATAACAACACGTCCTAATTCATCAACTTTTCTTACAATACCTGTAGATTTCATTTTATTTCCTCCATATAATTGTATATTTGATAATATCAGTAAATTCGACACTCGAATTAAATTGTTCGACATTTGTCTTAATTAGAGTGTACTACCTTTTTTTTACAAAGTCAATGGAATAAGGTTATATATATAATTTGTAATGAAATAGTAATGTTTGTTAATTATAATTAATATTATTTGATGTTTATTATTTGTATGTTTTTTTAAAACATGTCGAATTGTAAGTATTAGTAATATTGAAAAAAACCTTTATTTTATGTATATTTAATAAGTAAAGACGAGGAGGATTTCATATGACGAACAATACTTTTTACGTTACGACCCCTATTTATTATCCAAGTGGGAAGTTACATATAGGACATGCATATTCAACGGTAGCTGGAGATGCAATTGCACGCTATAAAAGAATGCAAGGCTATGATGTTAAATACTTAACGGGTACAGATGAACATGGTCAAAAGATTCAAGAAAAAGCTCAAGCTGCTGGTAAATCTGAAATTGAATATTTAGATGAAATCATCGCAGATATTCAAGCACTATGGAAAAAATTAGATATCTCTAATGATGACTTCATTAGAACGACAGAAGATAGACATAAAGTTGTGGTAGAAAAAGTATTTGAGAGATTACTGGAGCAAGGGGATATTTATCTAGGCGACTATGAAGGTTGGTACTCTGTACCTGATGAGACGTTCTATACTGAAACGCAACTTGTAGATCCTATTTATGAAGGAGAAAAAATTGTTGGGGGTAAGAGTCCAGATTCTGGGCATCCGGTGCAACTTGTCAAGGAGGAAAGTTATTTCTTTAAGTTGAGTAAATATACAGATCGTTTAATTGAATACTATGATGCACATCCAGACTTCATCCAGCCTGTTTCACGTAAAAATGAAATGCTGAATAATTTCATTAAACCAGGTCTTGAAGACTTAGCAGTATCACGAACTTCATTTGATTGGGGAATTAAAGTTCCATCTAATCCGAAGCATGTTGTTTACGTCTGGATAGATGCGTTAACGAATTATATCTCGGCGCTTGGATATTTATCTGAAGATGAGACAGAATTTAATAAGTACTGGCCTGCTGATGTACATATTATGGCAAAAGAAATTGTGCGTTTCCATACAATTATCTGGCCAGCGTTATTAATGGCGTTAGATTTACCTCTTCCTAAGAAAATTTTTGCTCATGGCTGGATTCTTATGAAGGATGGCAAGATGAGTAAATCTAAAGGAAATGTCGTGGATCCTCATATATTAATCGATCGTTATGGCCTAGATGCCGTTCGTTATTATTTAATGAGAGAGCTGCCATTTGGATCAGATGGTGTATTTACTCCGGAAGCTTTCATAGATCGTACAAACTTTGATTTAGCCAACGATCTCGGTAATCTGGTAAACCGTACGATAGCCATGATTAACAAATATTTTGACGGTAACCTTACCGGATACAAAGGGCAAATGCATACAGTTGATGCAGAAATTGAAGATCTAGCAGTAGCAACTAAGAAAGCTTATGATAATGCGATGGAAAATATGCAGTATTCAGTTGCTTTACAAGAAGTATGGAAATTAATTTCACGTACTAATAAATATATTGATGAAACAACACCGTGGATTCTTATTAAAGATACGTCCCAAAAAGAACTCTTAGAGAGCGTAATGTATCATCTTGTTGAGAATATTCGCTTTGCAGCGGTATTGTTACGTCCATTCTTAACAGAAGCACCATATAAAATCTTTGAACAGTTAAATTTAAAAGACAATGCACTTTATGAATTTGATAGTTTAAACACTTATGGACATATTACGGAACTTAAAGTAGTGGAAAAAGCGACACCGATTTTTCCGAGATTAGATGTAGAAGCAGAAGTGGAATTTATTAAAGGTACAATGCAACCACCTGTATCTGAGAAAAATGAAGCTGAAGGTAAAAGTGAAATCACAATTGATGTATTCGATAAAATAGAATTAAAGGCAGCAACAATTATTGATGCAGATTACGTGAAGAAGGCTAAGAAACTGCTGAAAATTCAAGTAGACTTAGGTAATGAAAAACGCCAAATTGTATCAGGTATTGCAGAATTCTATAATCCAGAGGATATCATTGGCAAAAAAGTAGTAGTCGTTACAAATCTAAAGGCGGTAGAACTACGTGGTGAGAAATCAGAAGGTATGATTCTTTCTGCTGAGAAAGATGGACAATTAACACTTGTAAGCTTACCAAGCACGATTGAAAATGGTTCTATCGTTAAATAAATAGGAGTGATTTTGTGTTAATCGATACACATGTACATTTAAACGCAGACCAATATGATGAAGATTTACAGGAAGTTATTGATAGAGCACGTAAAAATGGAATAGACCGTATGATTGTCGTGGGATTTGATGAAAAAACGATTAAACGGACAATGAAATTAATAGAGGATTATGATTTCGTATACGGTGTTATTGGGTGGCATCCAGTTGATGCTATCGATTTCACTGATGAGTATTACGAATGGATAAAAGAACTTTCAAAACATCCTAAAATTGTTGCGATTGGTGAAATGGGTCTTGATTATCACTGGGATAAGTCTCCAAAAGATATACAAAAAGAAGTATTTAAGCGACAAATTCAACTTGCAAAAGAAGTGAAACTTCCAATTGTTATTCATAATCGTGAAGCAACTCATGATGTAATTGAAATATTGAAATCAGAAAATGCCCAAGAAGTTGGCGGCGTAATGCATAGCTTCAGTGGCAGCCCAGAAACTTGCGATGAAGTATTAAAACTAAACTTTGTTATTTCTTTAGGGGGACCTGTAACGTTTAAAAATGCCAAACAGCCTAAAGAAGTTGCGAAGCATGTACCACTCGATAAACTACTTGTTGAAACAGATGCGCCGTATTTAACACCGCATCCTTATCGTGGAAAGCGTAATGAACCGATGCACGTAAAGTTGGTGGCAGAAGAGATTGCGGAACTACGCGGTATCACATTAGAAGAGGTGGCACTACAAACAACAGCTAACGCTGAGAGATTATTTAAAATGGCAAATAGGGATTAAATAACTTTAGCGATAAAGACCACGTATTACTCACGTGGTCTTTTATATATATATAACGTATAATATTTAGTTGTATAAAAGTAAAGGATAGATATATATGAAAATTAACGAAATTATTGTAGTGGAAGGTAAAGATGATACAACACGTGTAAAGCTTGCAGTAGAATGTGATACGCTTGAAACGAATGGTTCTGCTATTAACGAAGAGACCATTGAAGCGATTAGACATGCAGCCGAAGTGAGAGGTGTTATTGTACTTACAGATCCTGATTACCCAGGAAATAAAATCAGGAAGACGATTGAAAGTCATGTACCTGCAGTAAAGCATGCGTTTATTGATGCTGATATTGCTGTAAGTAAACGTGGTAAGATTGGTATCGAACATGCACCCATTGAAGCAATTCAAGATGCATTAATGCATGTATCAACGCCGTTTGATTATACTTCTGAAACGGTAAGTAAAGCGTTTTTAGTAGATAACGGCTTAATTATCGGTCCTTATGCGAAGGAAAAAAGGAAGCAAGTATGCAAGTACTTAAGAATCGGTTATTGCAATGGAAAGCAATTATTTCATAGACTCAATGCTTTCGGTATAACTGAGCAGGATGTAAAGCAAGCACTATATGATAAAGGAGAGGAATAATGGAATATAACGATATTGCAACACCAACAAGAACGAAACAGTTATTAGATCGATACGGGTTTAAGTTTAAGAAAAGTCTTGGCCAGAATTTTCTTGTGGATACAAATGTCATCAGAAATATAATTGAGGCTGCAGGTATAGATAAGACGTCAGGTGTAATTGAAATTGGTCCTGGAATGGGGAGTTTAACTGAACAATTAGCAAAACACGCGAAACAAGTCTTAGCATTTGAAATAGACCAGCGACTTATACCGATACTAGGAGAAACGTTAAGTCCTTATGATAATGTAACTGTAATCAACGAGGATATATTAAAAGCAGATGTAGCTTCTGCTATAGAAACGTATCTACATCATTGCGATGAAATTTTCGTTGTGGCCAATTTACCTTATTATATTACAACGCCGATATTAATGGGCTTACTGGAAAAAAACTTGAATATTAACAGTTACGTGGTGATGATGCAAAAAGAAGTAGGAGAGCGTTTGTCTGCAATCCCTTCAACAAAAGCGTATGGTTCATTATCCATTGCAGTGCAGTACTATACGGATGTGAAACGTATTATGGTTGTTCCTAAAGGTGTCTTTATGCCCCCGCCGAATGTAGACTCTCTCGTAGTTAAGCTGACAACATTAGAGAGCCCTCGTGTAGATGTTGAAGACGAAACGTTGTTCTTTAAGTTAACTAGAGGTGCTTTCGTCCAGCGCAGGAAGACAATCTTAAATAACTATATGAGCTTGATACAAGATAGTAAGGAGCACAAAGAACTTATTATTGAATGGCTTGAGGCAAGTGGCGTAGCACCTTCACGTCGTGGAGAGAGCCTTAATTTAAATGATTATGCACAACTTTCAAATAATATGAAAAAGTATCCAGAGTTGGTGATTTAAAACATTGACAACAGAAAATAAAATTGTTAAAATTAAAAATTTTATTGACTATTTTTCATTATAATGCTAAAATGAAGGGCATAGCGAGGTGGGTCATTATGCCAAAAACATTAGTAGACATCAAAAAAATTCTTGACTGTCAGTTGGGTAATCGAATTGTATTAAGAGCTAATGGAGGACGTAAAAAGTTAATTGAGCGTCGTGGTGTGCTTAAAGAAACTTATCCATCAGTTTTCGTGGTCGAACTAGACCAGGAGCAACATAATTTTGAGCGTGTGTCTTATACATACACGGACGTTTTAACAGAAAACGTGCAAGTTACATTTGTAAATGATCAACAAGAAGAATTTCTTGTACAATAATTAGTGAAGCATATTCTCTACGTAGAGAATATGCTTTATTTTTTATTTTCTTTATCAATCTACAATTTAGAAATCGAATTGTGATAAAATAACTGTATTAATTAATTGAGCGAGGACGAGATATGATTTATGAGAATGCACCAGCTAAAATAAATTTGACACTAGATACACTATATAAAAGAAATGATGGCTATCATGAAGTAGAAATGATAATGACAACAGTAGACTTATATGATCGACTGACTTTTGAGAAGAGAAAAGATAAAAAAATTGTACTCAAAATAGAGCATCGATACGTGCCAAACGATCATAGAAACTTAGCTTATAAGGCTGCAGAACTTATGATAGAGCGTTACAATATAAAATGCGGAGTAACGATTACGCTCGATAAAACAATTCCGATAGCGGCAGGTCTAGCAGGAGGTTCTAGTGATGCTGCTGCCACATTTCGCGGAATGAACAAACTGTTTGAATTGAACCTATCACTTGAAACTTTAGCAGAACTGTCAAGTGAAATTGGGTCAGATATTCCATTTTGTATATACGGAAGAACGACACTATGTACAGGCCGTGGTGAAGTACTTGAACATTTACCGAAGCCACCTTCATGCTGGGTAATCTTAGCTAAACCTGAGATCAGTGTATCGACGCAAGAGGTTTATAGTGCACTTGATCTATCACAAGCACATGAACAGATTGAAAATGAGAAATGCAGACGTGCCATTGAAGCAGGAGATTACCTGGAGATGATACGCTCTTTAGGGAATAGGCTAGAAGCTGTAACGATAGAAATGCATCCTGTTATTCAAATGCTTAAAGAAACGATGATGAAAGCCGGAGCAGATGCTGCTATGATGAGCGGCAGTGGACCTACTGTATATGGATTAGCAGCAAAAGAACGCCAAGCTAAAAGCGTAGTCAATGCATTAAAAGGATGTTGTAAAGAAGTATATATGGTAAGGATGCTGGGGTAGGGAAAACCGAACATTTGTGGTATATTAAACATACATCATGCGTAAATGAGGGATTTTATGAAATTTAAGAGGAGTGAACGTATCGTCTACATGACGAGTTATTTGCTAAGCCATCCAAATGAGCTTGTGCCATTAACCTACTTTGTAGAAAAGTTTGGACAGGCTAAGTCTTCAATTAGCGAGGACGTACAAATTATTAAAGATACTTTTGAAAAAGAAGAGATTGGAATTATCACAACAACAGCTGGAGCGAGTGGTGGAGTAACGTTCAGACATAGAATGTATTATGATGAAGCCGAAGGACTGATCAGAACATTATGTAATATGTTGCAGGAGGAGGAAAGACTGCTTCCTGGAGGTTATTTATTCATGTCAGATGTTGTGGGTAATCCGAGATTGCTTGGGCAAGTGGGAAAACTGATTGCTACAATGTATATGAATGAAGAAATAGATGCAGTAGTTACCATAGCGACAAAAGGAATCTCATTGGCGAATGCAGTAGCCAGCATTTTAAACTTACCGGTTGTAGTAATAAGAAAAGATAACAAAGTAACGGAAGGTTCTACGGTTTCTATCAACTATGTATCTGGTTCTTCGAGAAAGATAGAGACGATGGTATTATCAAAGCGCACGCTTCCTGAAGGTTCGAAAGTTTTGGTTGTTGATGATTTCATGCGTGCAGGAGGCTCTATAACAGGGGTCATGAATTTAATGAATGAGTTTAAAGCAACAGTAAAAGGGGTAACAGTATTAGTAGAATCGAAAGAAGTTAAGAATCGTTTAATTCAGGACTATACCTCTTTGGTTAAATTATCTAATGTAGATGAATATAATCAATCTTTTACTGTTGAAGAAGGTAATTGCTTAGACAAATTTTCTGAAGCAGGGAGAAATTAACATGAAAAATATTTATTCTAAAAATGCGCCAGAAGCAATCGGGCCATATTGTCATGCTGTTGTTGTAAACAATATGGTTTATACAAGCGGTCAAATTCCTTTGACATTACAAGGTGAATTAGTCAGTGAAGATGTTCAGGAACAAACAAAGCAAGTGCTGGACAACTTATCTGCCGTTCTTGTAGATAGCGGTGCTCATTTGGATAGTGTGGTAAAAACGACAATCTTTATTAGTGATATGAATGACTTTCCGTTAATTAATGAAGTTTACGGTGAATATTTTAATACCCATTTACCAGCAAGAAGCTGTGTTGAAGTGAGTAGATTACCAAAAGACGTAAAAGTTGAAATTGAAGCGGTGGCCCTGAAACTATAAACGATCATTAACTTACATTTATATTAGGAGGCTATTCAGAATGAAGGTCACAGATGTAAGAATGAGGAAGTTGGTTACGGATAGTAGGATGAAAGCTTTAGCATCCATTACGTTGGATGAAGCGTTTGTAATACATGATTTGAGAGTAATTGACGGAAATAATGGTCTTTTTGTAGCGATGCCAAGTAAACGAACATCTGATGGAGAATTCCGTGATATCGCACATCCTATTAACAGCGAAATGCGACAAGAAATTCAAGAAGCAGTTATGAAGGTTTACGATGAAACAGAAGCGGTTGAACCTGGTACAAGTGCTATAGATATCGCTGATAGTGCTACAAGTGAAGTATCATCACAATTAGAAGAGTCTGATTCAGATACGGCGTTATCAGAAGATTTAAAAGCATAAAAAAGGTAGGCAGATGCCTATCTTTTTTTTTTTAATGGATTGTTGGCACTTTCGAAATTTGCTTTCAATGCCTTCCGAAAATTGCCCTAAATAGATAAAAAATATGTTAAAATATTATAGACTGGGTACTTAAGAAAAGATGCTCTATCATAAACTATAATATCACTCAAAATGGAGGACATATGATGACAAGACAAGCTGTTATTCTCGCTGCAGGTAAAGGGACGAGAATGAAGTCGAAACTTCACAAAGTGTTGCATCCTGTCTGTGGTAAGCCGATGGTGAAACATGTCATAGATAATATTAAGAAAGCAGACGTTACTGAAATCGTAACGATTGTGGGATACGGTGCCGAAGATGTAAAGGCTGCTTTACGAGATCAATCATTATTCAGTATGCAAAGTGAGCAACTTGGTACTGCGCATGCTGTACAAATGGCTGCAGAACATTTAGAAGGTAAACAAGGAACAACAATTGTCATTTGTGGAGATACGCCATTAATCTCTGAAGAAACAATTGCCGGATTTATTGCGCATCATGAATTAACAGGTGCAAAAGCGACGATTCTTTCCGCTAAGACAAATACACCATTTGGCTACGGTAGAATTATTCGCGATACACATGGTGCAGTAGAGCGCATTGTTGAAGAGAAGGATGCTTCGATAGAAGAGCGACTAATAAATGAAGTGAGTTCGGGAACATTCTGCTTTGATAACGCATTGTTATTCGAACTGCTTGGACAAGTCGATAACAACAACGCACAAGGCGAGTACTATCTTCCGGATGTAATCAAATTACTACGTGAAAGAAATGAACTTGTTGAAGCATATGTCACTGAAGATTTTAGTGAAACATTAGGGATTAATGATAGATATAATTTATCTATAGCAGAACAAACGCTACGTTTAAGAATTAACAAACAACATATGATGAATGGTGTAACCATTATTGATCCATTAACGACATACATAGAATCGGATGTAGTCATCGGTAGCGACACAATTATTGAACCGAATGTGATGTTAAAGGGAAGCACGCAAATTGGTAATGATGTCATCATTACTTCCGGTAGTACTATTTCAGATAGTAAGATTGCCGACAACGTAACAATAAAGCATTCTGTAATCGCTGAATCTGAGGTGGGTGACTCTACGACAATTGGGCCGTTTGCTCAATTAAGACCGGGAAGTCTCTTGGGAACGGATGTAAAGGTTGGAAATTTTGTAGAGATCAAAAAAGCAAAGTTGGATGATGAAGCAAAAGTGTCACATCTAAGCTATATAGGAGATGCACAGATCGGTGCTAGAACGAATATAGGCTGTGGAGCCATTACTGTCAATTATGATGGTACAAATAAATTTAAAACAATTGTTGGGAAAGATGCGTTTATCGGTTGCAACTCGAATCTAGTTGCACCTGTTACAATTGGCGATGAATCCTTTATCGCAGCAGGTTCTACCATTACTGATGATGTACCTGAAAAAAGTCTGGCACTAGGTCGTGCGCGTCAGACAACTAAAGATGGCTATTATGATAAATAAATATTCATATTTCAAAACGGAGGCTTAAAAAATGATGAACAGCGAATATAAGAATACGTCTTTAAAAATCTTTGCATTAAATGGTAATAAACCTTTAGCAGAGGAAATTGCTAAAGTCGTAGGTATTCCTTTAGGAAAATCAAGTGTTAAACGTTTTAGTGACGGGGAAGTTCAAATTAATATTGAAGAAAGTATTCGAGGATGTGATGTATTCATCGTTCAACCTACTTCAAATCCTGTTAACGAACGCTTAATGGAACTATTAATTATGATTGACGCACTAAAGCGTGCTTCAGCAGAAACTATTAACATCGTGATGCCATATTATGGCTATGCAAGACAAGATCGTAAAGCAAGAAGTCGGGAACCAATTACGGCAAAACTTGTTGCAGATATGATGGAAAAAGCAGGAGCAGACCGTGTAATTGCTCTTGATTTACATGCGCCGCAAATTCAAGGATTTTTCAATATTCCAATTGACCACCTCATGGGTGTTCCGATTCTTTCAGATTATTTCGATGCGAAAGAAGGGATTGACAAAGAGTCTATCGTAGTTGTATCACCTGACCATGGTGGGGTGACACGTGCACGTAAGATGGCAGATCGATTAAAAGCGCCGATTGCGATTATTGATAAACGTCGTCCAAAACCGAATGTAGCAGAAGTTATGAATATTGTAGGAGATATCAATGGTAAGACGGCGATTATCATCGATGATATTATTGATACTGCTGGTACAATTACACTTGCTGCTCAAGCGCTGATTGATAAAGGTGCTAAAGAGGTATATGCATGTTGTACGCACCCTGTACTATCAGGGCCAGCATATCAACGTATCGAGGACTCGGCTATTAAAGAGCTGGTTGTAACAAATTCCATTATTCTACCAGAAGAGAATAAGCCAGCTAAGATTAAGCAATTATCTGTAGGAGAACTTTTAGCACAGGCAATTGTGCGTGTATATGAACAAGAGTCTGTAAGTATTTTATTTGATTAGTAACAAGAAGAAATTGGGTAGGAGCATTCAGTCGTCTAGGCCGTCAATCATAATAGTAAAAAGGGTTTTGTTGCATCTTTCGAAGTAAAAATTAAAAATTAAAAATTATGTTTATTAGTTAAAAATAATGGGTATTTATAATATATCGATGAACACAATAAACGTTTTACAAGCAGGTTTTCACAACTGATGGGTAAACGTAGGAGCGCGATGGTGCGCAAAAAGGAGATTATATTATGACTTCATTAAAAGCAATTATTAGACAAGGTAAACAAACTAAAGGTGAACTAAACAAGATTAGAAATGAAGGTAAGATTCCTGCAGTTGTTTATGGCTACGGTGCATCAAATACTTCAGTTAAAGTAGATGAGCCTGAATTCGTTAAAGTTATTCGTGAAGTTGGGCGCAACGGAGTTATTGAACTAGGAGTGGGTGCAAAAACTATTAAAGTTATGGTTTCAGATTATCAAGTCGATCCTCTTAAAAATAAGGTTACGCATATTGACTTCTTAGCAATTAATATGAAATCTGAATTAACGGTAGATGTTGTTATAAATTTAACAGGCGAAGCTCAAGGTGTTAAAGAAGGTGGCGTAGTTCAACAGCCACTGTTCCAGTTATCTGTAACAGCTACACCAGATGAAATTCCTGAAACGATTGAAGTTGATGTAACTGAATTAAATAT
Source organism: Macrococcus sp. 19Msa1099 (assembly GCA_019357535.2). Taxonomy (NCBI): domain Bacteria; kingdom Bacillati; phylum Bacillota; class Bacilli; order Caryophanales; family Staphylococcaceae; genus Macrococcus; species Macrococcus psychrotolerans. Next base: position 2,038,366 of record CP079955.1, on the reverse strand, counting down.
CGGAGACTCAATTATGGTAGGAGATTTGAAATCAGGTAAAGCTTATACAATTAATAATGAAGACGATGAAGCGATTGTATCTGTAGTTCCACCAACAGTCGAAGTAGAGTCAGAAGAAGGCGAAGCTGCTGAAGGTGAAGAAGCTTCTGAAGAGGACGCTCAAGGCGAAGAAAAAGCTGAATAATACGTTAGTTTTTAGGGATGAGGCTTATAGTCTCATCTCTTTTTGTGTCTTTAATGAATTATTATTATAATTTGTCTATAATGGAAGTATTATTAATTCGGAGGAATAATTTATGAAGTGCATTGTTGGTTTAGGGAATATTGGAAAGAAATATGAATTAACAAGACATAATATAGGTTTTATGGTAGTTGATCGTTTGGTTGAATCATATAATTTAGAGCTCAATCAACAGAAATTTAAAGGTCTCTATACAATTGCGATGATAAATGGTGAAAAAGTCCTGCTAATTGAACCAATGACATATATGAACTTGTCTGGCGAAGCAGTGAGGCCATTGATGGATTACTTTAATGTTTCAACAGAAGATTTACTTGTATTATATGATGATTTAGATATGCCGCCTGGTAGACTACGCTTACGCCAAAAAGGATCTGCTGGGGGACATAATGGTATTAGATCATTGATTCAGCATCTAGGAACAGATCAGTTTAAAAGAATTAGAATCGGTATTGGTAGACCGACGGGCCATTTAAAGGTCGTTGACTTTGTTTTACAGAAATTTACCCATGATGAAATGATTATTATGGATAAAGTAATAGATCAGACTATTAAGGCGGTAGAGGCATTCATCGCAGGTGAAAGATTTGAAAATATTATGAATCAGTATAATGGTGATGTATGAAACAAATAATAGATAAACTCATATATAAAGATGAGCGATTTCAAGATTATAACAATGCAATCGGTAATAAAAATATACTAATCACTGGATTAAACCCATCTGCAAAAGCAATGATGCTCGCTGAAAGTTATATGCATCATCAAAAACAGATGGTTGTTGTTACAAGCAACCTTTATCAGGCTGAAAGGTTAGAAAGAGATCTCGTACAGCTCGTCAATGAAGAAGATGTCTTCAAATTTCCTGTACAAGATATCATGATTGAAGAATTCTCTACAAAGAGTCCGGACCTTATGCAAGAGCGTATAAGAACCCTCACCCATTTGGCAAAAGGCCAAAATGGGCTATTTCTCATTCCGGTGAATGGGCTTGAGAAATTAATTAGTCAAAAAGAAACATTCCTAAAATATCATTTAGAAATTACGTTAGGTATTGATATAGACTTAGTGGAATTGCAGCAACGACTCATTGATATGGGATATCAAAAGACAGAACGTGTAACAACATTAGGAGAATTTTCCGTTCGTGGAGGACTCATTGACATATACCCAATGATTGGTGAACCTGTACGTATCGAACTATTTGACACCGAAGTAGACTCGATTCGTGCATTTGATATTGATAGTCAACGTTCGTTGCATAATATAGATAAGGTGGAGTTATCGACTGCAAGTGAATTTATTTTTTCTGCTGAAGATTTAAAGTTGATGTCAGATAATCTCAGCGAAGCATTTGAGAACACACGTACGAAGATTAAGACGAATGTCCGAGATGATTTAAGAGAAACTTATGAAACGGTAAAACTTAATATGACGGAGTTGTTTAGTCATAATATTCTGCGTCGCATGGTTAAATTTGCCTATCGTGAAGAGACGACAATTGCAGATTATTTTAAAGAGGATGCCATCATTGTGATTGATGAATATAATCGTGTGATAGAGGCTAAAGATGCGGCGATTCGAGAAAACAGCGAATTTATGGAATCACTGATCGAATCTGGTCGTGGATTTATTGGTCAGACGTTTATCAAAGAAGGTAGTTTAGAAGCACTTACGAATAAACATAAAGTTGCGTACTTCACTTTATTTACTGCAAGTATGACTGCAGTGATCGATGAGGTTTTTAAGTTTTCATGTAAACCTGTGCAACAATTTTATGGTCAATATGACTTAATGTTCTCAGAGTTTGATCGTTATCGTAAGAATGACTTTAATATAGTGGTGTTAGCAACAAATGATACGCGAAAAGAAAAGATTAAGTCGATGCTCACTGATATGAATCTTCCAGTAACATTTAATATCGATGAAAGCAAGCCTGGTATATCTACAATTGTACAAGGGGATCTTTCAGAAGGGCTCGAACTTCCTTATATGAAACTAGTTGTTATAACGGAGCGAGAACTGTTTAAGTTACGTAAAGAAAAACCAAAACGTACTCAAAAAAAATTATCAAATGCTGAGAAAATAAAATCGTATCAAGAACTAAATATAGGTGATTATGTTGTTCATACACATCACGGTGTTGGCCGTTATCTTGGTGTAGAGACATTGCTCGTTAATAAACTGCATAAAGACTATATTAAGATTCAATATAAAGGTACGGATCAACTGTTTGTCCCTGTTGATCAGATGAGCCAAGTACAAAAATTCGTTGGTTCAGAAGATAAGGATCCAAAGCTCAATAAACTTGGCGGAACAGAGTGGAAAAAAACGAAAGCGCGTGTTCAAAAGAACGTTGAGGATATTGCGGAAGAATTATTAAAGCTCTACCAAGAACGCGAACGCATAGAAGGGTATCAATTTGGTCCGGATACTGAAGAACAAGAAAACTTTGAAATGGACTTTCCGTATGAACCGACGCATGATCAAAAGCAAAGTCTTATCGAAATTAAAGGTGATATGGAAAAAAGTAAGCCGATGGATCGTCTGTTATGTGGAGATGTTGGATACGGTAAAACGGAAGTTGCAATTCGCGCGGCATTTAAAGCTGTTATGGATGGGAAACAAGTTGCGTTCTTGGTACCTACAACAATCTTAGCCCAACAACATTATGAAACAATTATTGAGCGTATGCAGGATTATCCGGTAGAAGTGCAGATGATGAGTCGTTTTAGAACGACGAAAGAAGTTAATGAAACAAAGAAAGGACTCAAATCAGGGTTTGTAGATATCGTTGTCGGAACACATAAATTACTCGGGAAAGATATCGTATACAAAGATCTGGGATTGCTGATTGTAGATGAAGAGCAACGTTTCGGCGTGACGCATAAAGAAAAGATTAAAGCATTAAAGACGAATGTAGATGTATTAACTCTAACAGCGACACCAATTCCAAGAACATTGCATATGAGTTTGTTAGGTGTACGAGATTTATCGGTGATTGAGACGCCGCCAGAAAATAGATTCCCAGTGCAGACTTACGTACTTGAGTACCAGCATAACTTCATAAAAGAAGCGATGGAAAGAGAATTATCAAGGAATGGACAAGTGTTTTACCTTTATAATCGCGTTGCTACCATTTATCAAAAGGCAGAACAGCTCGAGATGATGATGCCTGATGCGAGGATTGCGGTAGCACATGGACAAATGTCTGAAAGAGAATTGGAAGAAACGATGCTCGGCTTTATTAATGGCGAATATGATATTCTTGTTACAACTACGATTATCGAAACAGGGGTGGATGTGCCGAATGCAAATACATTGATAATTGAAGATGCAGATCGTTTCGGATTAAGTCAGCTGTACCAACTGCGCGGACGTGTTGGTCGTAGTAATAGAATTAGTTATGCATACTTCCTTCATGCGCCGAATAAAGTACTCACTGAAGTTGCAGAGCAAAGACTACAAGCGATTAAGGAATTTACTGAACTTGGTTCAGGTTTTAAAATTGCGATGCGTGATCTAAATATTCGTGGTGCAGGGAATCTACTAGGAAAACAACAGCACGGATTCATTGATTCAGTGGGATATGACCTGTATTCAGAAATGCTACAGCAAGCAGTGAATGAAAAACGGGGGATTAAAGAGGAAGAAGCGGTGCCACAATTAGAGATTGATGTAGAAATAGATGCATATATTCCGGCAGAATATATAAGAGAAGAACAGGCAAAGATTGAATTTTATAAGAAATTACGTAGTGTTACGACAGAGCAGGAACTGATCGATGTCCAAGACGAAATGACCGATCGTTACGGGGAATATCCAGAAGCCGTAGATCACCTCATGAAAATTGTTGAAATTAAAGTAAATGCATTAAGCTTCGGTATTGTACAAGTGAGAGACACAGGAAAATCGATTGAACTGGAAGCTTCAGAAGCAACAACGACTAAAGTTAATGGTGAGCGTTTATTTAAAGCGACAGAATCTTTTGGCAGAGATTTGAAGATTGAATATAAAGATAATAAACTGACATTTATATTAAAGAAACAATCAAATTGGTTATCTGCACTTGTGCAGCTATCTCATCGAATTCAGGAAGGAATTATGATGGATGGAGAATAAGCCAGTCTTTAATAGCGTAATTATCTTAACGCTTACAATGCTATTCGTAAAGGTATTAAGTGCAATATATAGAGTGCCATACCAAAATGTATTAGGGGATACCGGGTTATATGCTTATCAACAAGTGTATCCGCTAATTGCAATTGTCTCAGTGCTATCTTTAAATGCGATTCCCTCCGTTGTCAGTCAGTCGCAGTATGACACTTTATTTATGAAACAGTTAAGAAGTATACTGGCGATGGTTAGTTTACTGAGTTTAGTGTTAATTGTTGTATTTAGTAAACATATTGCATTTCTTATGGGAGATACAGAGCTTGAGCGCATGTTGCAAGTATCTGCATTAGTACTCCTACCATTTCCATTTGTGGCTTTGGCGCGTGGACAGCTTCAAAGAAAACATCAAATGGAGCATATTGCTGTCAGTCAGGTTATTGAACAGATTGTTAGGGTTACAACGATATTGTTTGCAATTACCTTGTTTGTAAAAGCTGATTTTTCAGTGTATGAAAGTGGTAGCATCAGTATATTCGGATCGTTTTTAGGTTTGAGTGCTGCTTATATCTATTTAAAGGTAAAAGGATTTACGCATCTTGAAAGTAATTATCAAAACAATGAGGTACGAACCTATTATCTCGATTTCTTTACTTTAATATTTTTTTATAGCTTAAGTTATTTAGTACTCATTTTATGGCAGCTGGTTGACAGTTTTACGATGATTAATCAACTGAAACAAATAATGAGTTTAGATGAAGCAAAAGAACTAAAAGGAGTTTATGACCGAGGCAGCTCGTTAATTCAAGTGGGGCTTATAGTAACAACGTCATTTTCGCTCGTGCTCATTCCAGTATTAGCAGAGTGCAGAGCTAAGAATGCATTAACTGAAATGAAATCTTATGCGGATAGTGCTTTGAAGATAACGATCGTTTTCAGTAGTGCAGCTGCTGTAGGATTGATGAATTTAATTCGTCCTCTAAATTTATTTTTATTTGAAACGATAACGGGATATGAAGCGTTAGCCATATATATGTTATCTGTAATATTCGTATCACTGATTATTATGTTTACAGCCATGCTACAAATCTATAACGCATTTCGTATTCAGTTGGTAGCTGTCATAGCCGGAATCATGACGAAGTTTCTGCTTAACTTGTTGTTAATACCACAGTTCGACATCACAGGGGCATCAATAGCTACTGTGGCTGGACTTGTAATGTATACACTATGTCTTTATTACAAAGTACAAAAAATATATGAACTAAAATTAAATACCTTTATAAAACGCTGGTTGCTAGCACTTACTGTAATGAGTATCGCCATTCAATGCATATTAGTGATTCCTTATAGTACAAGACTTACAGCTATGGGTGTATCTATTATGGGTGTGGTTATAGGATTGACTGTTGTATTGTATGCTATGGTGAAATGGAAGATTATCAGTGTACAAGAGTGGTATCATCTACCGTTTGGAAATATAATGATAAAATTAATGAAAGGATGATTTGATGGGTAAGATAACAGTGGTAGGATTAGGGAACTATGGGTTAGATGAACTACCGTTTGGTATTTATCGCTTTTTAAATAAAGTAGATAAAGTATATGTTCGTACATTAACGCATCCGGTAGTAGAAGATTTAGAAGATATCGAGTGGATCAGTTTCGATGAAGTGTATGAAAAGCATGATCAATTTAGCGAAGTATATGCAGAAATTGTTCAGACTTTAAAAGAAAAAGCGATGGATGATGATATTGTTTATGCAGTTCCTGGACATCCAATGGTGGCAGAATCTACAACGGAGTTATTATTACAGGATAAAGCTATCGATATAGAAGTGTTAGGTGGGAAAAGCTTTATCGATGACTTATTCCAGGCAGTATCATTTGATCCTAATAATGGATTTCAAATGCTGGACGGGACGATGATGACAAGTGAAGCGATTAATATTAGAAATGCATTAATCATCACGCAAGTATACGATCAGATGATAGCAGGAGATGTGAAAGTTACATTGATGGAGAAATACCCTGACGATCACAAAGTTGCTATAGTTACAGGTGCCAGAGGGCAAGGATCAGCAGTTAAGTGGTGCCCTTTATATGAGATGGATCATGACTTTGAGCTATCTAATTTAACTTCGCTTTTTGTACCTGCGTTAAGTCAAGAACATTATGCTGGAGATTTTGAATATTTAACATCCATTATGGATAGATTAGTTGCAGATGACGAATGTCCATTTGATAAAGTTCAAACCCATTCTAGCTTGAAACGTTACCTTTTGGAAGAGGCATATGAATTATTTGAAGCGATTGATAATGATGATATCGACCATATACTTGAAGAGTTAGGAGATATACTTCTTCAAGTAGTGTTCCATGGTGCGATTGGCAAGAAGTCAATGATGTTTGATACACGTGAAATTGTCCAGGCTATTAGCGAAAAGATGATTAGACGTCATCCGCATATATTTGGAGAAGGAGTAGAAGTAAACAGCATTGAAGAATTAAATCAAGTGTGGAAAAATGCAAAGCAATCAGAAGGTAAAGAAGAAAAACAGATAAAACAAGAGAAAATTTTTGCAGATTTATATTTAAAATTATATGATTTGGTTAACAATCAGAAAATGACAGTTCAGCAAGCACTTAAAGTATTGGTAGGTGAAGAGAATGAGACTCGATAAATATTTAAAAGTATCACGGTTGATAAAAAGACGTACTTTAGCAAAGGAAGTCAGTGACCAGGGACGCATTAAAATCAATGGCAATGTGGCTAAGGCCTCAAGCAATGTAACGATTGATGACGTATTGGAAGTAAGGCTTGGACAACGTGTTATCACGGTTAAAGTGACTGATTTAAAAGAGCATGCAACAAAAGATAATGCAAAAGGTATGTTTGAAGTGGTGTCAGAAGAAAAAATACACGCTGATGAATAGAGGTGTTATGCGTGGCAAAAAAAGTGAGTAATCTGGACAATGACTATATTTCAGAAAAAGCGTTGCGAGAACGAAGGAAAAGAAAAAATAATCGAGTAATAAAGAAAAGGTTGTTCGTATTCGGTGGAGGATTATTGAGTATCTTGCTACTTCTAACAGGAGTGTTGTTATATCAGATAAGTGTCAATAACCACCTAAAAGAAGAGCATGCTAAGCAACGTGCAGAATATAAGCAATTGCAGGAAAAAGAGATTGTACTTAGAGAAAAGCTAAAACAACTCAATAGTAAAGAATATATTGAGAAAATAGCAAGAAGTGAATATTTCCTGAGCAATGATGGAGAAGTAATCTTTAAGTTACCGGATAATAAAGATTCGAAGTCAGATAGTGAAGGGCAATAAAGAATTCACTGACTATTTAGATTTATAGCGTTGTAAAAAGTAGTGAGTAAGCATATAATGGTATATTATGAAGAATTTTATCAGGAGGATTTATTAATCTTATGTCAATTGAAGTTGGAAACAAATTAAAAGGTAAAGTTACAGGTGTTAAAAATTTCGGTGCTTTCGTTGAATTACCTGAAGGAAAAAGTGGTCTTGTACACATCAGTGAAGTTGCAGATAGCTATGTAGAGAATGTTGCAGATCATTTAAAAGTCGGCGATGAAGTAGAAGTTAAAGTATTGACGATTGGTCAGGATGGTAAAATTAGTCTTTCTATTAAGAAAGCAAAAGAGCGTCCTAAAAAACCTGTAGCCCCTAAAGTTGAAAAAAAACCGGAAGATTTTGAGAAACAATTATCAAACTTCCTAAAAGACAGTGAAGACAGACAAACTTCAATTAAGCGACAATCAGAATCTCGTCGTGGTGGTCGTGGATCAAAACGCTAATATTATTTTTTAGCATTAAACAATCTCACTTAAATATTACTTTAGTGAGATTGTTTTATTTTATTGATAAAAGGTGATGAAATGGAACGTTTCTGGAAAAAAGATGAGAACATTGGCGTTGCTGTTTCGGGCGGTGTTGATAGTATGGTATTACTCGATAAAATAAGACAATCAGGGTGCTTTAAGCAGTTATATGTACTACATGTTAATCATCAGTTACGTGATATATCGCAAGAAGAACAAGAGATGTTGCAACGATATTGTACATTACATGGACTCGAACTTATCGTCTATACGATACCACAAGGAACTTTCGATTTAAGCAAAAGTATTCAGCACAAAGCGAGGAAACTCCGCTATGCTTTTTTTGAGTGGACTGCAAAAGAAAAAGGTATCAGCTGGGTTCTGACCGCGCATCATAAAGATGATCAGATTGAAACGATATTCTTCAGGTTGCTATCTAACCGTTTTACTTTTCAGCCTCCAAGTATGCAGATGATTGTAAAGGGTACGGTGAATTACGGGAAGCCACTATTAAATTATTCTAAATCAGAATTGTATCAATATGCAGAGCGTGAACGTGTTCCATTTATGGAAGATGAATCAAACGAAGAGATAAAGTATACTCGTAATTACATAAGGAATGAAATTATAGATAAGTTAGATGAGGCAAAGCTTTCAAAAGATAACTTGCTACACGTTGCCCATTACATAGACTTGGCACAATCATTGGTCAGACAATGTGCGGTGAAGTATTCAGAAGGTATAGAAATTAACAGTGTTAACCGTACGCAGCTAAAGAAAGAGAATCATCTTGTGCAGCAATATGTCATCCAGTCATTATTAAGTCATTTTATAGATGAATCTATCAGTGTGCGTGAAGTTGATGAGATCATACGAGTGATGAAGACGGAGGCTACGCACGCGTCATATACATTTGGAGAATATACATTGTATATGGCCTATGACCACATTACGGTGCGTAAACAAGAAGAGAAGAATAACTTTCTTCACATTTCGTTACCAGGGAAGTATAAATTTAATGAATATATGATTCAAGTAAATTATTTAAAAAGTGATATAATAGTAAGGAATCGTCAAGAAGGAGATGTGCTCTCTACTGATGGTCATCATCAAAAGGTTTCTAGAATAATGAAAGATTTAAAGATTCCCATATATGAAAGAGACACTATTCCGCTCATAGTATATGAGGGAATAATCATTGCTATTGGAAGTTTAAAGTCGAGTAACCATTTTATGAATCAACATATAAAAATTTCAAAGGAGTATTAATATGCACAATGATATTAAAAGTACAATTTTAACGAGCGAACAAATTCAAGATACTTGCAAACGGTTAGGAAGTGAAATCACTAAAGATTACGCTGGGAAAAACCCGCTGTGTATCGGTATATTAAAGGGATCAATTTTATTCATGGCAGATCTTATTAAAAATATTGATACCCATGTTGAATTAGAATTTATGGATGTGTCTAGTTATCATGGCGGAATGGAATCCACTGGAGAAGTAAAGATTTTGAAGGATTTAGATGTTTCTGTAGAAGGTCGTGATTTGATCATCATAGAAGATATTCTTGAGACAGGTACTACGTTAAATGCTATTGTAGACTTATTAAAGTATCGCAAGGCTAACTCAATCGAAATCGTCACATTACTCTATAAACCAATGCGCAGAAAGGTAGATATCGAAGCAAAATATGTAGGTGAAAAAATACCGGATGAGTTTGTAGTAGGATATGGCCTTGACTATCAAGAGCATTATAGAAATCTGCCGTATATCGGTTTGCTGAAAGAAGAAGTATATACTAAATAACACTCAAATGTTGTTATTTCCCCTTAAGTTTAAATAGTAGATTGAATATAGTTAAATATGGTAAAATGCTTTTTAGCTTTATATATGGAGTAGGAGGAAAATTTGAATGCAAAAAGCCTTTCGTAGTATTTTAATGGTAGCGCTTGTTGGTATTGTAATATTCGGTGTGTTCTCTATGATTAACGGCACTGGATCAATGCCCAAGCAAATGACATATACAAAACTCATGTCCGAACTTGAAAAAGGCGAAGTTGAAGAAATGACAATTCAGCCAGGACAGGAAGTTTACCTCGTAAAAGGAAAGTTAAAAGGTGCAAAAGCAAATGAAACATTTACTTCTGTACTGATGTATAACAACCAGAAAGATTTAGAGAAGATTACTAAAATTGCCGAAGATCAAAAAGGTGATTTAAAGTTTGATATTAAACCAGCTGATAAAGAAAATGTATTTTTAGGTATGTTAAGTACACTAATCCCGATTTTATTATTAGCATTCGTCTTTATCTTCTTCCTCTCTCAATCACAAGGTGGCGGCGGCGGTGGCCGTGTTATGAATTTCGGTAAATCGAAAGCCAAATTATATGACGATAAGAAGAAAAAAGTACGTTTCAGCGATGTTGCTGGAGCTGATGAAGAGAAGCAAGAGCTTGTTGAAATTGTCGATTTCTTAAAAGACAATCGTAAATTTAAGAAGATGGGTGCAAGAATTCCTAAAGGTGTTCTTTTAGTAGGACCTCCTGGTACAGGTAAGACATTGCTTGCACGTGCAGTTGCTGGTGAAGCAGGCGTACCATTCTTCTCAATTAGTGGTTCTGACTTCGTGGAAATGTTTGTCGGTGTTGGTGCTAGTCGTGTACGTGATTTATTTGAAAATGCAAAGAAGAATGCACCATGTATTATCTTTATCGATGAAATTGATGCAGTAGGACGTCAACGTGGTGCTGGTGTCGGTGGCGGTCACGATGAACGTGAACAAACATTAAACCAGTTATTAGTTGAAATGGATGGTTTCGGTGAAAACGAAGGAATCATTATGATTGCAGCTACGAACAGACCGGATATACTTGACCCTGCCTTACTTCGTCCAGGACGTTTTGATCGTCAAATTCAAGTAGGTGCACCGGACGTTAAGGGTCGTGAAGCAGTACTTAAAGTACATGCACGTAACAAACCATTCGATGAAACAGTAGACTTAAAGGCACTTAGCCAACGTACTCCTGGGTTCTCTGGAGCAGATTTAGAAAATCTATTAAATGAAGCAGCACTTGTTGCGGCACGTCAAGGTAAGACTAAAATTGATATGCGTGATATTGATGAAGCAACAGACCGTGTAATTGCTGGTCCAGCGAAGAAATCACGTGTTATCTCGGTAAAAGAACGAAATATTGTTGCATGGCACGAAGCAGGTCATACCATTATCGGTTGTGTACTTGATGAAGCAGAGATGGTTCACAAAGTAACAATCGTTCCACGTGGAAATGCCGGTGGATATGCAATGATGTTACCGAAGCAAGATCGTTATTTCATGACGAAGCCTGAGTTGTTAGACAAGATTGTTGGTTTACTTGGTGGACGAGTAGCAGAAGAAATTACATTCGGTGAAGTATCTACAGGTGCACACAATGACTTCCAGCGTGCGACAGGAATTGCTCGTAAAATGGTAACTGAATATGGTATGAGCGATAAGCTTGGACCATTACAATTCGGCCAATCACAAGGTGAAGTATTCCTTGGACGTGATATGGGTCACGAAGCTAATTATTCAGATCAGATTGCTTATGAGATTGACCTTGAAGTACAACGTATCATCAAAGAAAGTTACGAACGTTGTAAACAGATTTTACTTGAAAATCAAGACAAACTTAATTTAATTGCTAAGACGTTATTAACAGAAGAAACACTAGTTGCCAACCAAATCAATAGCTTATTTGAAAACGGGACACTACCAGAAGTAAGCTACGATGATTCTCATTTATATCATATTAAAGAAAAAGATGAGAAAGTAATGGACAACACTTCAGATAATAGCCGTGTTACGATTAAGGATGAGGATGAAGATGAAGAAGAAACAGGCTCATCTTATGAAGAAGTGAAAGAGCAGTTAAAAAATCCAGATGTACCTGTTGAAGAAAATGAACAAGAACCAGAACCTAAAGTAGATAGATTAGATAAAGATAAATTTTAACAAACCAATCCCTTTTCTTCTTTACTATGAGATGAAAAGGGATTTTTTAAAGGAGAGTCAAGATGACACAAGATTATTTAGTAAGAGCCTTAGCATTTAATGATGAAGTACGTGCCTTTAGTGTACGTACTACAAATACAGTTGAAACTGCAAGACAAAAGCATGACACATGGCGTGTAGGAACAGCGGCGTTAGGTAGAACGATTACTGCTGGAGCGATGATGGGTGCAATGTTAAAGAATGAAGAAAAATTGACGATAACGATTAATGGTGGCGGACCATTAGGACAAATCGTTGTTGATGCGAATGGTAAAGGTGAAGTAAGAGGTTACGTAGAAAATCCACATATAGAAGTTGAATCTATTCGTCCAGGTAAGATGAATGTTGGTGCCGCAGTGGGAGCAAATGGGTTTTTACGAGTGGTTAAAGATATAGGGATGAGAGACTACTTTACAGGATCTACTGAATTGCATAATGGTGAAATTGCTGAAGATTTTACCTACTATTTTGCGACAAGTGAACAAGTACCAAGTGCTGTAGGTCTCGGTGTATTATGTACACCTGAAGAAGTTACTGAAGCAGCAGGTGGTTTTATCATTCAGCTGATGCCTGGTGCGAGCGAAGAAACAATCTCTTTATTAGAAGAGCGTCTTGCGAACTTAACTCCAATCTCAACTTTGATTGATCGTGGTTTGTCTCCTGAACAAGTGCTTGAAGAAGTGCTTGGAGAAGACAATATTCGTATACTCGATCAGATGCCTATAGAATTTAAATGTAATTGTGGTAGAGAGAAGTTTCTTGCTGCTATTAAAGGCTTAGGAGAGGCGGAAATTGTAAGCATGATTGAAGAAGATCATGGTGCAGAAGTAGAGTGTCATTTCTGTAGAGAACAATATCATTATTCTGAAGAAGATCTTAGAGCATTGATTACAGATTAATATAAGCTTGAATATTTTTATCTTGTGTGTGAATTTGATATAATAAATCCGATAAGTGTAATAAGAATAAAATTACAATTTGGAGGAATTATCATGACACAAAGAGTTGAATGCATTACAGACTTAATCGGGAATACACCTTTAGTTAAGTTGAACAATATTGTTCCAGCTGGAGCAGCAAATATTTATGTAAAGTTAGAGTATCAAAATCCAGGAAGCTCAGTGAAAGATAGAATCGCACTTGCGATGATTGAAGCAGCCGAAAAAGAAGGTATTATTAAACCTGGTGATACGATTGTCGAACCGACGTCAGGAAATACTGGAATTGGTCTTGCAATGGTGGCAGCAGCAAAAGGTTATAAAGCGACTTTAGTTATGCCGGATACGATGAGTCAAGAGCGTCGTACATTGTTACGTGCATATGGTGCTGAGCTCGTACTTACTCCTGGCGCTGAAGGAATGAAGGGTGCAATTCAAAAAGCGAATGAACTTAAAGAACAAAATGGTTACTTTATGCCGCAACAATTTGAAAACATGTCCAACCCTAAAGTGCACGAACTGACGACAGGACCTGAGATTATTGAAGCGATGGAAGGGTTATCGATTGATGCCTTTATTTCAGGTGTTGGTACGGGCGGAACACTAACAGGTGCTGGACGCGTATTAAAAAAACATAATCCAGATGTTGAGATTGTCGCGGTAGAACCTGCCGATTCTCCAGTATTAGGTGGCGGACAACCTGGACCGCATAAAATACAAGGTATCGGCGCAGGCTTTGTACCTCAAACTTTAGATACAGAGGTTTATACAAGCATTCAGCAAGTAACGAATGATGAAGCGATAGAAATGAGTCGAAAAATAGCCAAAGAAGAAGGTATTCTTGTAGGAATTTCATCAGGTGCTGCGGTCAAAGCTGCAATTGATAAAGCGGTCGAACTTGGTGAAGATAAAAATGTTATTGCAATCATCCCAAGTAACGGGGAGCGTTATTTATCAACAGTATTATTTGCTAACTTAGCGGATTAATAACCTTATTGAATCCCACTTAAATCGATTGATTTTTGTGGGATTTTGTTATTTTTTTATACCTTGTCTATTTTTGATATAATATTTACAAACTAAGATGAGGTGAGATAAGTGAAACGAACACAAGTAATGGGAATCCTGAATGTAACTCCTGATTCATTTTCGGATGGTGGAAAATATAATACTTTACAAACCGCGGTAAGTCATGCGCGAGAGATGATTGAAGAAGGTGCGGATATTATCGATATCGGTGGCTATTCAACGCGACCTGGATATACAGAGATTTCTATCGAAGAAGAATTAAATCGCGTTATTCCGGTGATAGAAGCGCTGAAAGATGAAAAGGTACTGCTTTCAGTAGATACTTTTCGTAGTGAAGTAGCGCGTGAAGCTCTGAAGGCAGGATGCAGTATTATTAATGACCAATGGGCTGGAAAGTTTGATCAGTCGATGTTCGATGTTGTAGCACAGTACGATGCAGATATTGTATTGATGCACAATGCAGAGACGGAAGTCGTTGGTGATGTGATGGAACATATGATCACAGATTTATGTACACAAGCAAGAGCAGCAGAACAAGCTGGCATTGAAAGAGATAAAATTTGGCTTGATCCAGGTATTGGGTTTGCAAAGAACCGTAATCAAGAAGTTGAGGTTATGAGAAGGCTTGAAGAACTTACGCAAATAGGATATAAAGTATTGTTAGCTACTAGTCGTAAACGTATGGTGAAAGAATTACTGAACGACAACTCAGTACCTGCCGATCGTGATGAAGGAACACTTGCAACAACGGCAATTGGTGTGAATGCAGGTGTAGATGCGGTGCGCGTTCATAATGTTTTGATGAATAGTAGATTTTTACGTGTAATGGATCAACTAAAAGGAGATTGTGATGGATAGAATATTTATAGATGGAATGCAATTCTATGCGTATCATGGTGTGTTTGAAGCGGAAAATGAAATAGGTCAGATCTTTATCGTAGACGTTTCTCTTGATGTAGATTTGAAGCATGCAGGCGAAACAGATGATCTGGAACATACTGTAAACTACGGTGCAGTATATGAAGATGTGAAGCGCGAGATGCAAATTCAGTCTAAACTACTTGAGCATGTAGCAGAACGTATTGCAAAAACACTCTTCAATCACTATAATCAGATAATGGCGTTAAAAGTAAAGATTACAAAACAAAATCCACCAATACCTGGTGTGTATGATGGTGTGGGTGTAGAAATCGTCAGGGAGCGTCAATAAATGAAAGTTTATATTAGCTTTGGCAGCAATATAGGTGATAGAGAATATCAAATAAACGAAGCATTGCGAAA
This sequence comes from Macrococcus sp. 19Msa1099, assembly GCA_019357535.2. NCBI lineage: Bacteria > Bacillati > Bacillota > Bacilli > Caryophanales > Staphylococcaceae > Macrococcus > Macrococcus psychrotolerans. Next base: position 2,022,880 of record CP079955.1, on the reverse strand, counting down.
GCTTGAGCAAATTCAAGATACAAAGCTTTTAGCAGTATCATCTTTGTATGAAACTGTCCCTGTTGGTGGGGTTGAGCAGGACGACTTTTTAAATGGTGCAGCGGTTGTTGAAACGAGTTTAACACCGATTTCATTTTTAAATGAAATTCAGCGTATTGAACTTGAATTAGGTCGCGAACGTAAAATTCATTGGGGTCCGAGAACGATAGATTTAGACGTATTGTTAATAGATGAGATTGTTATTGAACATGATAGGTTGAAAGTACCACATCCTTTTATGCATGAGCGAAGCTTCGTACTCATCCCGTTAGCTGAAATTGCATCTGAAGCAGTACATCCTGTCTTAAATAAGAAAATTAGAGAACTTGTAACTATGGACCCGGAAGTAAGACAATATAAGTGAGGGTAATGATATGTGGAAAATTGGAGATATTGAAATTAATAACAAAGTAGTGCTTGCGCCTATGGCTGGTGTATGTAATGCGGCATTTAGATTGACGGTTAAAGAATTTGGTGCAGGATTAGTATGCGCTGAAATGGTAAGTGATAAAGCAATTTTGTTTAACAACGAAAAAACGATGAAGATGCTGTATATTGATGAAAATGAACGCCCATTGTCACTTCAAATCTTTGGTGGAGAAAAAGAGACGCTTGTTGAAGCAGCGAAATATGTTGATCAAAATACAACTGCAGATATTATCGATATAAATATGGGTTGCCCGGTTTCTAAAATTATTAAATGTGAAGCGGGTGCCAGATGGTTATTGGACCCACCGAAAATTTATGAAATGGTTTCTGCTGTAGTCGAAGCAGTAAATAAACCGGTAACTGTAAAGATGCGCATTGGATGGGATGATGAACATATTTACGCTGTAGAGAATGCGAAGATGATTGAAAAAGCAGGAGCATCAGCAATAGCAGTACACGGTAGAACACGTGTGCAGATGTATGAAGGTCATGCAGACTGGGACGTCATTCGCCAAGTAAAAGAAGCGGTAAGTATCCCGGTTATCGGGAATGGTGATGTTACAAGTCCGGAACTTGCTAAGAAGATGCTGGATGAGACCGGTGTAGATGCAGTTATGATTGGTCGTGAAGCACTGGGTAACCCGTGGATGATTTATAGAACAGTACATTATTTAGAAACTGGAGAACTTATGCCAGAACCACCGATTTCAGAGAAGATGGATGTTGCAGTATTGCATTTAGACCGTCTGATCAATTTAAAAGGTGAAAAGGTAGCGGTAATGGAAATGCGTAAACATGCATCATGGTATTTAAAAGGTATTAGAGGTAACGGTAAAGCAAGAAAATTAATCAATCAGGCTGAGACACGCGATGAATTAGTTGATATACTTAGAACATTCGAACAAGAAGTAGAAGCATCAGAATCTAAAATTTTAGAAGGAGTAGAATAATATGACTGAAGAATTAAATGACCAAATGCTGGTTCGCCGTCAAAAAATGCAAGATTTATTGGATTTAGGAATCGATCCATTTGGACAGAAGTTTGAAAGAACAGCAACATCTAAAAGCTTAAAAGAAGATTGGGATGCTTTTTCTAAAGAAGAATTACATGATAAAGAAGCGGAGTCTCACGTTTCGATTGCAGGACGTATTATGACGAAGCGTGGTAAAGGTAAGGCAGGATTTGCCCATGTCAAAGATTTAGAAGGACAAATTCAGATTTACGTTCGCAAAGACGCAGTGGGTGATGAACAGTTCGATTTATGGAACAGTGCTGATCTAGGAGATATTGTAGGTGTTGAAGGTGTAATGTTTAAGACGAATACTGGAGAACTTTCTGTTAAGGCAACATCATTTACGATGCTTGCGAAAGCTTTACGCCCATTACCTGACAAATTCCACGGCTTACAAGACGTAGAACAACGTTACCGTCAACGTTATCTTGATTTAATTACAAGCGATGAATCAACACAGACGTTCATTACACGTAGTAAAATTATTCAGGAGATGCGTAGCTACTTAAATGCAAAAGGCTTCTTAGAAGTAGAAACGCCAATGATGCATACAATTGCCGGAGGTGCCGCAGCACGTCCGTTCGTTACACATCATAATGCGTTAGACATGGAATTATACATGCGTATTGCGATTGAATTACACTTAAAACGATTAATCGTTGGTGGATTAGAGAAAGTTTATGAAATTGGACGCGTGTTCCGTAACGAAGGAATTTCAACACGTCACAATCCTGAATTTACAATGATCGAATTATATGAAGCTTATGCTGATTATAACGATATTATGGATTTAACTGAAGAGATGGTAGCTTATATTGCGGAGAAAGTAACTGGATCTACAACAGTAACGTATGATGGTGAAGAGATTCACCTTGCACCAAAATGGCGTAGATGGCATATGGTTGATGCTGTAAAAGAATTTACAGGTGTTGATTTCTATAATGTAAATACAGACGAAGAAGCACATGCGCTTGCAAAAGAACATGGTGTAGAAGTAAAGCCGAATATGAAATACGGTCATGTATTAAATGAATTCTTCGAACAAAAAGTAGAAGAAAATTTAGTGCAGCCAACATTTATATATGGCCATCCTGTTGAAGTATCACCACTTGCAAAACAAAATCCCGAAGATAAACGTTTCACAGATCGTTTTGAATTGTTTATTGTACGTCGTGAACACGCGAATGCATTTACTGAGTTAAATGACCCGATTGACCAAAAACAACGTTTCTTAGCGCAAATGGAAGAGAAAGCCCAAGGCAATGACGAAGCGCACGAAATGGATGAAGATTACATCGAAGCATTAGAATATGGTATGCCACCAACAGGAGGACTCGGTATCGGTATTGACCGTTTAGTAATGTTGCTTACAGATAGTGCATCAATCCGAGATGTATTATTATTCCCATACATGAGACATAAATAATGAATTTAAGCGCTAAATCCCTTTAAACAAGGGTTTTTAGCGTTTTTTTATTGCATGATTATTTATCAGAAAAATAAAACTTTAAGAATGAGAAAAAAAGTATTGAAAAAGTGTTGACTTTAACATGAGTATTTTGTAAGATATAAAAGTCGCTTGAAACGAGTGGCATTAAAGAAAATAAATCAATTGTAAAGTTCATGAACGCAGTGTAAAATTTACTATTGAAAATATCTTCGAAGCTGTTATACTTATATAAGTATTGAAAATTTGTCTGGTGACGATGGCAGAGAGGTCACACCTGTTCCCATACCGAACACAGAAGTTAAGCTCTCTAGCGCCGATGGTAGTTGGTCTTACGATCCGCGAGAGTAGGACGTTGCCGGGCAATATATACCCAGGAGGATTAGCTCAGCTGGGAGAGCATCTGCCTTACAAGCAGAGGGTCGGCGGTTCGAGCCCGTCATCCTCCACCATTTAATATTACGCCGGAATAGCTCAACTGGTAGAGCAACTGACTTGTAATCAGTAGGTTGAGGGTTCAAGTCCTTTTTCCGGCACCATTTTTGAGCCATTAGCTCAGTTGGTAGAGCATTTGACTTTTAATCAAAGGGTCAGAGGTTCGAATCCTCTATGGCTCATAATTATTTTTAATAAGTGCGCGAAAGTAGTTCAGTGGTAGAATACAACCTTGCCAAGGTTGGGGTCGCGGGTTCGAATCCCGTCTTTCGCTCCATTGGAGAAATTAAATGCCGGGGTGGCGGAACTGGCAGACGCACAGGACTTAAAATCCTGCGGTAAGTGATTACCGTACCGGTTCGATTCCGGTCCTCGGCACCATTTAATTTTTATAATATGCGCCCGTAGCTCAATTGGATAGAGCGTTTGACTACGGATCAAAAGGTTAGGGGTTCGACTCCTCTCGGGCGCGCCATTATTATTAGCTACGGGAAGTAGCTCAGCTTGGTAGAGCACTTGGTTTGGGACCAAGGGGTCGCAGGTTCGAATCCTGTCTTCCCGACTTACTTAATATGGGGGCTTAGCTCAGCTGGGAGAGCGCCTGCTTTGCACGCAGGAGGTCAGCGGTTCGATCCCGCTAGTCTCCACCATTATTATTTAAAAATGAACATTGAAAACTGAATGACAATATGTCAACGTTAATTCCAATAATTTGAGTGATTAAGTTCACTCCCAAGAGTGATTGCCTCAAGCAATCAAAGAGCTTTATCAAGCAATCTATTATGGAGAGTTTGATCCTGGCTCAGGATGAACGCTGGCGGCGTGCCTAATACATGCAAGTCGAGCGAACAGACGAGAGTGCTTGCACTCTCTGACGTTAGCGGCGGACGGGTGAGTAACACGTGGGTAACCTACCTATAAGACTGGGATAACTTCGGGAAACCGGAGCTAATACCGGATAATATCTAGCTTCGCATGAAGCGATAGTGAAAGACGGTTCTGCTGTCACTTATAGATGGACCCGCGGTGTATTAGCTAGTTGGTGAGGTAACGGCTCACCAAGGCAACGATACATAGCCGACCTGAGAGGGTGATCGGCCACACTGGGACTGAGACACGGCCCAGACTCCTACGGGAGGCAGCAGTAGGGAATCTTCCGCAATGGACGAAAGTCTGACGGAGCAACGCCGCGTGAGTGAAGAAGGTTTTCGGATCGTAAAACTCTGTTGTAAGGGAAGAACAAGTACGTTAGTAACTGAACGTACCTTGACGGTACCTTACCAGAAAGCCACGGCTAACTACGTGCCAGCAGCCGCGGTAATACGTAGGTGGCAAGCGTTATCCGGAATTATTGGGCGTAAAGCGCGCGTAGGCGGTCTCTTAAGTCTGATGTGAAAGCCCCCGGCTCAACCGGGGAGGGTCATTGGAAACTGGGAGACTTGAGTGCAGAAGAGGAGAGTGGAATTCCATGTGTAGCGGTGAAATGCGCAGAGATATGGAGGAACACCAGTGGCGAAGGCGGCTCTCTGGTCTGTAACTGACGCTGAGGTGCGAAAGCGTGGGGATCAAACAGGATTAGATACCCTGGTAGTCCACGCCGTAAACGATGAGTGCTAAGTGTTGGGGGGTTTCCGCCCCTCAGTGCTGCAGCTAACGCATTAAGCACTCCGCCTGGGGAGTACGGTCGCAAGACTGAAACTCAAAGGAATTGACGGGGACCCGCACAAGCGGTGGAGCATGTGGTTTAATTCGAAGCAACGCGAAGAACCTTACCAAATCTTGACATCCTTTGACAACTCTAGAGATAGAGCTTTCCCCTTCGGGGGACAAAGTGACAGGTGGTGCATGGTTGTCGTCAGCTCGTGTCGTGAGATGTTGGGTTAAGTCCCGCAACGAGCGCAACCCTTATCTTTAGTTGCCATCATTAAGTTGGGCACTCTAGAGAGACTGCCGGTGACAAACCGGAGGAAGGTGGGGATGACGTCAAATCATCATGCCCCTTATGATTTGGGCTACACACGTGCTACAATGGATGGTACAAAGGGCAGCAAAACCGCGAGGTCAAGCAAATCCCATAAAACCATTCTCAGTTCGGATTGTAGTCTGCAACTCGACTACATGAAGCTGGAATCGCTAGTAATCGTAGATCAGCATGCTACGGTGAATACGTTCCCGGGTCTTGTACACACCGCCCGTCACACCACGAGAGTTTGTAACACCCGAAGCCGGTGGAGTAACCTTTTAGGAGCTAGCCGTCGAAGGTGGGACAGATGATTGGGGTGAAGTCGTAACAAGGTAGCCGTATCGGAAGGTGCGGCTGGATCACCTCCTTTCTAAGGATAATTACGGAAACAGACCCTCAGGTCTGTAGGAATTGGCATTGACATATTGTATTCAGTTTTGAATGTTTATACATTCAAATTAATAATGGGCCTATAGCTCAGCTGGTTAGAGCGCACGCCTGATAAGCGTGAGGTCGATGGTTCGAGTCCATTTAGGCCCACCATTAAATATTGTACTTTGAAAACTAGATAAAGTAAGAAGATATAAAGATTTTACCAAGCAAAACCGAGTGAGTTCATATTTGAATTCTTGAAAAAATCGCGCGTCTGCATTTATGCAGACATCACAATATTAATAACAGATTAAGTTATTAAGGGCGCACGGTGGATGCCTTGGCACTAGAAGCCGAAGAAGGACGTTACTAACGACGATATGCTCTGGGGAGCTGTAAGTAAGCTTTGATCCAGAGATTTCCGAATGGGGAAACCCAGCATGAGTTATGTCATGTTATCCATATGTGAATACATAGCATATGAGAAGGCACACCCGGAGAACTGAAACATCTAAGTACCCGGAGGAAGAGAAAGAAAATTCGATTCCCTTAGTAGCGGCGAGCGAAACGGGAAGAGCCCAAACCAGAGTGCTTGCACTCTGGGGTTGTAGGACACTCAACACGGAGTTACAAAGGAATAGTTTAGACGAATGACTTTGGAAAAGTCAGCCATAGAAGGTAAAGGCCCTGTAGTCGAAAAGTTATTCTCTCCTGAGTGGATCCTGAGTACGGCGGAACACGTGGAATTCCGTCGGAATCCGGGAGGACCATCTCCCAAGGCTAAATACTCTCTAGTGACCGATAGTGAACCAGTACCGTGAGGGAAAGGTGAAAAGCACCCCGGAAGGGGAGTGAAATAGAACCTGAAACCGTGTGCTTACAAGTAGTCAGAGCCCGTTAATGGGTGATGGCGTGCCTTTTGTAGAATGAACCGGCGAGTTACGATTTGATGCAAGGTTAAGCAGTATATGTGGAGCCGTAGCGAAAGCGAGTCTGAATAGGGCGAATGAGTATCAGGTCGTAGACCCGAAACCAGGTGATCTACCCATGTCCAGGTTGAAGTTCAGGTAACACTGAATGGAGGACCGAACCGACTTACGTTGAAAAGTGAGCGGATGAGGTGTGGGTAGCGGAGAAATTCCAATCGAACCTGGAGATAGCTGGTTCTCTCCGAAATAGCTTTAGGGCTAGCCTCGCATGATGATTACTGGAGGTAGAGCACTGTTTGGACTAGGGGCCCCCCTCGGGTTACCGAATTCAGACAAACTCCGAATGCCAGATAATTTAATGCGGGAGTCAGACTGCGGGTGATAAGGTCCGTAGTCGAGAGGGAAACAGCCCAGACCACCAGCTAAGGTCCCAAAATATATGTTAAGTGGAAAAGGATGTGGCGTTGCCCAGACAACTAGGATGTTGGCTTAGAAGCAGCCATCATTTAAAGAGTGCGTAATAGCTCACTAGTCGAGTGACGCTGCGCCGAAAATGTACCGGGGCTAAACATATTACCGAAGCTGTGGATTGTCCGTAGGACAATGGTAGGAGAGCGTTCTAAGGGCGTCGAAGCATGATCGTAAGGACATGTGGAGCGCTTAGAAGTGAGAATGCCGGTGTGAGTAGCGAAAGACGGGTGAGAATCCCGTCCACCGATTGACTAAGGTTTCCAGAGGAAGGCTCGTCCGCTCTGGGTTAGTCGGGACCTAAGCCGAGGCCGAATGGCGTAGGCGATGGACAACAGGTAGATATTCCTGTACCACCTAAGATTGTTTGAACGATGGGGGGACGCAGTAGGATAGGCGAAGCGTACTGTTGGTTATGTACGTCCAAGCACTGAGATTGAGTATCAGGCAAATCCGGTACTCACCAAGATCAAGGTGTGATGGGGAGCGAAATTATAGTAGCGAAGTCGTTGATTTCACACTGCCAAGAAAAGCCTCTAGTTAGAAATTAGGTGCCCGTACCGCAAACCGACACAGGTAGTCAAGATGAGAATTCTAAGGTGAGCGAGCGAACTCTCGTTAAGGAACTCGGCAAAATGACCCCGTAACTTCGGGAGAAGGGGTGCTTTTTAGGGTGCAAGCCTTGAAGAGCCGCAGTGAATAGGCCCAAGCGACTGTTTATCAAAAACACAGGTCTCTGCAAAACCGTAAGGTGAAGTATAGGGGCTGACGCCTGCCCGGTGCTGGAAGGTTAAAAGGAGTGGTTAGCGTATGCGAAGCTACGAATTGAAGCCCCAGTAAACGGCGGCCGTAACTATAACGGTCCTAAGGTAGCGAAATTCCTTGTCGGGTAAGTTCCGACCCGCACGAAAGGCGTAACGATTTGGGCACTGTCTCAACGAGAGACTCGGTGAAATCATAGTACCTGTGAAGATGCAGGTTACCCGCGACAGGACGGAAAGACCCCGTGGAGCTTTACTGCAGCCTGATATTGAAATTCGGCACAGCTTGTACAGGATAGGTAGGAGCCTTTGAAGCGTGAGCGTCAGCTTACGTGGAGGCGCTGGTGGGATACTACCCTGGCTGTGTTGACTTTCTAACCCGCGCCACTTATCGTGGCGGGAGACAGTGTCAGGCGGGCAGTTTGACTGGGGCGGTCGCCTCCTAAAGAGTAACGGAGGCGCTCAAAGGTTCCCTCAGAATGGTTGGAAATCATTCGCAGAGTGTAAAGGCACAAGGGAGCTTGACTGCGAGACCTACAAGTCGAGCAGGGTCGAAAGACGGACTTAGTGATCCGGTGGTTCCGCATGGAAGGGCCATCGCTCAACGGATAAAAGCTACCCCGGGGATAACAGGCTTATCTCCCCCAAGAGTTCACATCGACGGGGAGGTTTGGCACCTCGATGTCGGCTCATCGCATCCTGGGGCTGTAGTCGGTCCCAAGGGTTGGGCTGTTCGCCCATTAAAGCGGTACGCGAGCTGGGTTCAGAACGTCGTGAGACAGTTCGGTCCCTATCCGTCGTGGGCGTAGGAAATTTGAGAGGAGCTGTCCTTAGTACGAGAGGACCGGGATGGACATACCTCTGGTGTACCAGTTGTCGCGCCAGCGGCATAGCTGGGTAGCTATGTATGGACGGGATAAGTGCTGAAAGCATCTAAGCATGAAGCCCCCCTCAAGATGAGATTTCCCAACTTCGGTTATAAGATCCCTCAAAGATGATGAGGTTAATAGGTTCGAGGTGGAAGTACAGTGATGTATGGAGCTGACGAATACTAATCGATCGAAGACTTAATCAATTTTATAGATTTTTTATTCGGGATTGCCGGGTAGAATCTAATATATCTTACTTACTTTATCTAGTTTTGAAAGTATAAACTATTTATTCTTTCATTTGTCTGGTGACGATGGCAGAGAGGTCACACCTGTTCCCATACCGAACACAGAAGTTAAGCTCTCTAGCGCCGATGGTAGTTGGTCTTACGATCCGCGAGAGTAGGACGTTGCCGGGCAATATATAAATGGATGCGATGAGCCGCACATTGGGGACCTGTTAGGTCTCTTTTTTTATACAAAAAAGTAACTGCATAGTGCAGTTACTTTTATTTATTATGGGCTTAATTTTTTAGTCGTTTAATAATGGAAGAGATTTCATCGTCTTCGATACTTCCAAATCCGATAATATATTTATTTTTATAACTTGTTTTTTCTCCAGAATAGTAATCATCTATCGTATTAATTGCAATACTATCTTTATTGATAATTTCTTTCGTCTCGAGTACGAAGTGCATACCCGCATCACTGCCAGTTATATTACTTTGCTTAAAGGTCTCTTTAACAGACTGAAGTACAAGCTCTAATTTCTTCTTATATTCCTTTCTCATCCTGTTAATATTCCGTTCAAATTCACCATCTTTCATAAATGCAGCTATCATATATTGAATATGTCTTGGAACAGTGTTATTTGGCTTTGACATCGCTTTATACAATTTCAGCAGTTTATCAGGCAGTACTAAATAGGCACATCTGATGCTTGGATAGATAGATTTTGAGAATGTACTCATATATATCACACAATCATTGCTCATACCTTGTAATGCAGCGAGAGGCCTTCCTTTATATCTAAACTCACTATCGTAATCGTCTTCAATAATATAGCGATTTTGTTTTTGCTTTGACCAATTAATCAGTTCAGTTCTGCGCTTTGCGCTGAGTACGACACCTGTTGGGAACTGATGACTTGGTGTAACGTGCACAATTTCAACATCTTCAGGAAGTGATGAAACGATGAGTCCTTCTTCATCAACATCGATATACTGATAGTCTTTGTGTTCGCTTTGTAATACTTTTCGAATGAGTGGGTAACCAGGGTTTTCTAATATATATGAGCTGTTACCTAATATTTTAGTAAGGAGGGTAAACAGCTGTTCTGTAGAACTGCCGATAATGATTTGATAATTTTCGCAGTTCACTCCGCGAGAATGATATAGATAGCGTCTAATTTCATTGCGCAATATTTCTTCTCCCTGAACATCACCAAGTTCCAGTAAATGATATTGCTCTTGTTCAAATGCATCTCGTGCGTACTTTCTGAATTTGTGAAATGGAAATGATTTTATGTGACTGTCTTCTATTTTAAGAGATAACTGTCTTTGTTTATGATGATGATTTGGCATGTCTGATTTACTTTCAGGTGCTATATTTATCGTCTGAATATCTTCTACAAAAAAACCTACTTTTGGTACTGAATATATATATCCTTCATCCAGTAATTGCTGATATGCGATCTCGATTGTGGTTCCACTTAAGTTCAGATGTGTACTGAGTTTACGTTTCGAAGGGAGTTTTTCTTTATGTTTTAATTTGCCAGATAAAATATCTCTTTTAATGTTTTCATATAATTGCGTATATAAATATTTTTGATCACTGAATTTGTATGTAAGTATCTCCATGAAACTGACCCCTTTATTTTATTAATAACTGATACTTTTATAATATCAGATAATATTATACATTAGTAATTGTAGTGTAAATTCAGAATATGAGGTGTATATTAATGAGTAAAATCGTAGGATCAGATAAAGTTAAACGTGGTATGGCAGAAATGCAAAAAGGCGGCGTTATTATGGATGTTGTCAACGCTGAACAAGCAAAAATTGCTGAAGCTGCTGGTGCAGTAGCTGTAATGGCATTAGAACGTGTGCCTAGTGATATTCGTGCAGCAGGTGGCGTTGCTCGTATGGCTGACCCTCGTATCGTTGAAGAGGTAATGAATGCAGTATCTATACCTGTTATGGCAAAAGGTCGTATTGGTCACATTACTGAAGCACGTGTATTAGAAGCAATGGGCGTTGACTATATCGATGAGTCAGAAGTATTAACTCCAGCAGATGAAGAGTTTCATTTAAAGAAAGATGAATTTACAGTACCATTCGTATGTGGATGTCGTGATTTAGGTGAAGCAGCGCGTCGTATCGGTGAAGGAGCAGCGATGTTACGTACAAAAGGTGAACCTGGTACAGGAAATATCGTTGAAGCTGTACGTCACTTACGTAAAGTAAATGCACAAGTGCGTAAACTATCTGTAATGAACGATGATGAAATTATGACGGAAGCTAAACTTTTAGGCGCACCTTATGAGGTATTAAAAGAGATTAAAGCTTTAGGTAAGTTACCAGTTGTGAACTTTGCAGCAGGTGGTGTTGCTACACCAGCGGATGCAGCATTAATGATGGAGCTAGGAGCTGATGGTGTATTCGTAGGTTCTGGTATCTTTAAATCAGAATCACCTGAGAAATTTGCAAAAGCAATCGTTCAAGCGACAACACATTATCAAGACTATAAATTAATCGGTGAACTTTCTAAAGAGTTAGGAGCAGCGATGAAAGGTTTAGATATTAATAAGCTTTCTTTAGAAGAAAGAATGCAGGAACGTGGCTGGTAATATGAAGATTGGTGTATTAGCATTGCAAGGTGCTGTAAGAGAGCATATTCATCATATTGAACTAGCAGGTCATACAGGTTTACCTGTAAAGCGTGTAGAACAACTAGAAGATATCGATGGATTAGTATTGCCTGGTGGAGAATCAACAACGATGCGTCGTCTGATGGATCTATATGGCTTTACTGAAACGTTACGCCAAAGTGAATTACCGATGTATGGCACATGCGCAGGGTTAATCTTACTTGCAAATGATATCGTCGGTTATGAGGAAGGTCATTTAAGGAAGATAGATATTACAGTTGAACGTAATTCATTTGGACGTCAAGTCGATAGCTTTGAAGCTGATCTTGATGTTAAGGGTATTGAAGATCGAGTAAATGCAGTTTTTATCCGTGCACCACATATTGTGTCAGTTGGGCCAGAAGTGGAAGTACTGAGCATAGTAGACGATAAGATGGTAGCAGTCAAACAAGGGAAATATCTCGGTATATCATTTCATCCGGAACTTACTGAAGATTTTAAAATCATGAAATATTTTATAGAAGAAATGGTAATGAAATAATATTTTGGTAAAAAGGCTACATTTGAAAAATGTAGGCTTTTTTATTTTGTGACATTTCAGATGCATGTTATAATCAATCATTATAAAAAAGGAGTGTCTTACATGAAAGACTTATCATTAAAACAAGCAATCGAATCACGTCATTCAATAAAAGAGTTTAATCCAGATATCACAATTCCTCATGAAATAATGGAAGAAATGATTACTTTAGCAACGAAGGCACCGTCTTCTTTAAATTTACAACCTTGGAGATTTGTTGTAGTAGAATCCGATGAATCGAAAGCGGCAATAAGAAATCACGTTCATTTTAATACGCGTCAATTAGATACAAGCTCAGCTTTTGTACTAGTATTATCGGATAATAACCATAAAAATGACTTAGATAGAATTATGCAGCAAAATGTAAAAGAAGGATATATGGATCAAAATATAAAAGATGAAAATACGAAGGTGATTCAACAGCTTCTGGATCAGACGCCAGATGAATCTATGTATACTCAAGGAATGATGGATTCTGCCATGGCGGCAATGCAGTTTATGCTTGTCGCAAAAGATTATGGCTTCGATACAAATCCAATTGGTGGTTTTGACAGAGGAGCGGTATTACAAGCGTTAAATATTGATGGAGGACGATACACACCTGTAATGTTCATCGCAATTGGAATTGCAGCTAAAGAACATTATCCATCCTCAAGATATGATGTATCAGAAATATTGACATATAATTAATTAGAGACGAATTTTGTAGGAACAAAACAATCAATATTATCATAAAAAAGAGTGGACTGTTTATGAAACAGTCCACTTATCTTTTATATAAAGAAACCTGCAATTGTTGCTGAAATGAATGATACAAGTGTAGCGCCGTATAATAATTTCAGACCGAACCTAGCGACCACATCACCTTGCTTATCGTTAAGTGACTTAATAGCCCCTGCGATAATACCGATAGATGAGAAGTTAGCAAAAGATACTAAGAATACAGAAACGATTCCGACCGCATGTTCTGATAATTCGCCAGTCTTTCCTTTAACGATGGCCTGAATATCTAGCATTGCAACAAATTCATTCGAAACGAGTTTAGTCGCCATAATAGATCCTGCGCGAACCGCATCGTCCCAAGCGATTCCTGTTAAGAATGCAAGAGGTGCAAACAAATACCCAAGTATAGTCTGGAAGTTCATTTCGCCTGGTGTAAACGCCTCGACGATTCCATTAAGCATTGCAATTAAGGCGATATAACCGATTAACATTGCTGCAACGATAATAGCAACTTTAAATCCATCAAGAATATATTCGCCAAGCATCTCGAAGAATGATTGTTTCTTTTCATCTTCAGTCATAATCACCGCATCTTCTTCTTCAGCAGATACTCTATAAGGATTGATGATTGAAGCGATAATAAATCCACCAAATAAATTAAGTACGATGGCTGTAACAACAAATCGTGGTTCAATCATCTGAAAGTAAGCTCCGACAATTGATAACGAAACGGTAGACATTGCCGACGCTGTTAAAGTATACAGCCTATGCTTCGGTATAAACGGTAGTTGCTTCTTTAATGAAATGAATACTTCAGATTGCCCAAGAATTGCTGCGGCTACTGCATTGAAAGATTCAAGTTTGCCCATCCCGTTTACTTTAGAAATAACTAATCCTAAATATTTGATGATAAAAGGTAAGATTTTTAAATATTGAAGGATACCTATTAATGCTGAAATAAAAGTGATTGGTAACAATACATCAAAGAAAAATGAATTAGCTACGCCATCATTTTTAACACCTGGGAATACAAAATATACACCTTCTGCTGCATACTTAAGTAAATAACCAAATCCAGTTGCTAGTTGTGTAACGAGCCAAATCCCAGCTGTTGTTTTTAGCAAGACGAAAGCAAGTATGAATTGAATTACAAGCATGATACCAATATATTGCCATCTTACGCCTTTTTTATCCGAACTCATGATCCATGCGAGAGACAAGAAGATAATAAGTCCGATAATACCTATTATAAAGTTCATAATATCGCTCCTTTTAATATTAATTTTAACTATACATATCATACTATATAATTTATGAAAGCGCTAAACAAATTTTAATTTCATTTTGAACAGATGTTCAAATATGAAAGATAAACATATTGTTTGCACTAAATGACAAATCAAAATATAATAAAGTCAAAGAAGGTCAAAGGTGGGTGATGTCATGCACAATATGTCGGATATAATTGAACAATATTTAAAGCAACTGCTTGAAGAAGCGACAGATGACGTCGTGGAAATTAAGCGTGCCCATATTGCAGAGAAGTTTGATTGTGTACCTTCACAGTTAAATTATGTCATTAAAACAAGGTTTACAAATGAACATGGTTATCAAATCGAAAGTAAACGTGGTGGCGGTGGCTATATCCGTATTACAAAGATTGAATCAAACGATAAGTCAGCTTTTTTAAATCATCTTAAAGAGCTTACAAGTAAGCAGATTTCCCAGCAAAACGCTGAGCGCATTATTGCGGGTCTATATGATAACGAATTGATTACATTAAGAGAGAAGAAGTTGATCATGTCAACGATTCACAGAGATACTTTAAGGATGGAAGTACCGTACCGTGATTATATTAGAGCGAATATATTACAAAATGTACTTGCAATCATCCAATACAACTAGGAGGTACAGTATGGCTTATGAAGAAGAATTTTCGATGAATCAGCTATTGAAACATTTACTTAATAGCGGAGAATTTCAAACACATCCTGATAAATGTCCTAACTGTGGTCTTTCGCTAAGAGAGGCGTTGCATATCGGCAAGTTTGGTTGTAGTGAATGTTACGACGCATTTAGTCAATATGTCCCTCAAGTAATAGAGAGAGTTCAAGCAGGTAATCTGGAACATGTCGGACAGCAACCTTTTAAGTCTCAAGAAAAGATTGCACTTAAAAAGCGTATTGAAGCACTGGAAGAACAACTACAGCAATTAATAGAAGTACAAAACTTTGAAGAAGCTGTAAATGTAAGAGACGAAATAAAAGTATTAAAGGAAGGTGGTGATACTCATGTTGAGTAAACACCTTCAAAGTGAACTTAGCGACTGGATGCAAAGTGGTAAAGATGAACCGGTCATCTTGAGTTCTAGAATCAGATTGGCGCGTAACTTAGAAGATTTTGTGCATCCGATGATGTTTAGTGAGGGAGATGCAGAACGTGTTATTGAAGCGGTGGGGAGTGTGCTTCATGATTATGAAGAAATAAAGATGAGCAAAATATCTGAACGAGAGCGCTTAATGCTTGTCGCAAAGCATTTGATGAGTAAAGAATTATTGGATAATAACGGTGGTGCCGTCTATATTAACGATGATGAATCAGAGAGCATTATGGTAAATGAGGAAGATCATATCAGAATACAAGTGCTCGGTAAAGATTTATCTCTTCAGAAGTTATATATGCGTGCTCAAGATATTGATAAGCGGTTAGATGAAAAGTTAACAATGGCCTTTGACGAGCATTATGGATATTTAACGACATGTCCTACTAATATAGGAACAGGTCTACGTGCTAGTGTAATGCTCCATTTACCAGGACTTTCTATTATGAATCGTATGAATCGAATCGCTCAAGCTATCAATCGTTTTGGTTTTACGATTCGTGGTATATATGGAGAAGGGACACAAGCATTAGGTCATATATACCAAGTATCTAATCAGTTGACACTCGGTAAAGATGAAGAAAGTATTATTGAAGATCTTCAGCAAGTTGTCGAACAGATTATTGAGGAAGAACTCAATATGCGCAAACGAATGAATAATTACGATCATATTGAAACTATTGATAGAATTTATCGTAGTTTAGGTATTTTGAAATACAGCCGTAAGATTTCAGTAGAAGAAGCAAGCCTTCGTCTAAGTGAAGTAAAGCTTGGAATTGATATGGATATCATCAATATTCCGTTTAGGTTTAACGAACTTATGGTAGCAATTCAAGCACCGTTTTTAGATACCGTATATGATACACAAGGCACAATAGAAGAAAAAAGAGCAGAGATGCTACGAACGCATCTATAAGGAGGAATTATATTGTTTGGTAGATTAACAGAACGTGCTCAAAGAGTACTTGCACATGCACAAGAAGAAGCGATTCGTTTAAATCACAACAACATTGGAACAGAACATTTATTGTTGGGTCTTGTAAAAGAGCCTGATGGTATCGCTGCAAAAGTCTTAGCGGCTTACAATATCACAGAAGATAAAGTTGTATCTGAAGTAGAACAACTTATCGGTCATGGTACAGACATGGGTGGCACAATACAATATACACCACGCGCTAAGAAGGTCATCGAATTATCACTTGATGAAGCACGTAAATTAAATCATAACTTTGTAGGGACAGAGCATATTCTACTTGGTTTAATCCGTGAAAATGAAGGAGTTGCAGCACGCGTACTAGCGAATCTTGACTTAAACATTACAAAAGCAAGATCTCAAGTGGTGAAGTTACTTGGTAGTCCTGAGATGACAGGCAAAGATACGAATGCTTCAAAATCACAAAATACACCGACACTTGATGAACTTGCGCGCGATCTAACAGTCATTGCAAAAGATGGCACACTAGATCCAGTGATTGGGCGTAGTGCTGAAATTACGCGTGTTATTGAAGTGTTGAGTCGTCGTACAAAAAATAATCCTGTGCTTATTGGGGAACCGGGTGTAGGTAAAACGGCGATTGTAGAAGGATTAGCACAAGCAATTATCAATAATGAAGTGCCAGAAACATTAAAAGGAAAACGTGTAATGAGTTTAGATATGGGTACTGTTGTTGCTGGTACTAAATATCGAGGCGAATTCGAAGAGCGTCTTAAGAAAGTGATGGAAGAAATTCATCAGGCAGGTAATATTATCTTATTCATCGATGAATTACACACTTTAATTGGAGCTGGAGGTGCAGAAGGTGCAATCGATGCTTCTAACATATTAAAGCCTGCACTTGCACGTGGTGAGTTACAATGTATTGGTGCGACAACATTGGAAGAGTACCGTAAATATATAGAGAAAGATGCAGCACTTGAACGTCGATTCCAACCTGTTCAAGTGGATCAGCCGAATGTAGAAGATGCAATAGAAATATTAAAAGGGTTGCGTGACCGTTATGAAGCACATCACAGAATTAAGATTTCTGATGAAGCACTTGTAGCTGCAGTTAAGATGAGTGATCGTTATATATCAGATCGCTTCTTACCAGATAAAGCGATAGACTTAATCGATGAAGCAGGTTCTAAAGTACGCTTACGCAATTATACAACACCGCCAAGCTTAAAAGAGCTTGAAGCGGAATTAGAAAAAGTGAAGAATGAAAAAGACGCTGCAGTACATTCTCAAGAGTTCGAACAGGCAGCAAGTTTACGTGATAAACAGACACAGCTTGAGAAAAAGTTAGAAGAAACTAAAAAAGAATGGCAAAAAACACAAGGTTCAAACAATACTTCAGTAACTGCAGATGACATTGCCAATGTTGTAGCGCAATGGACAGGTATTCCGATTGCTAAAATTGCAGAAACTGAATCACAAAAGCTATTGAACCTGGAAGAAATCTTGCATAATCGTGTCATTGGTCAAGCTGATGCCGTATCATCTATTTCTAAAGCTGTGCGTCGTGCACGTGCTGGTCTTAAAGATCCGAAACGTCCGATTGGGAGCTTTATCTTCTTAGGACCTACTGGTGTAGGTAAAACAGAACTTGCGAAAGCACTAGCTGAGGCAATGTTTGGTGAAGAGGATGCGATGATTCGCGTAGATATGAGTGAGTTTATGGAGAAACATAGCGTCTCACGTATGGTAGGTTCTCCTCCAGGATATGTAGGTCATGATGATGGCGGTCAATTAACAGAAAAGGTACGTCGTAAACCTTATTCAGTTATCTTATTTGACGAAATAGAAAAAGCACATCCAGATGTCTTTAACATTCTGTTACAAGTACTCGATGATGGGCGTCTTACAGATTCGAAAGGTCGTACGGTAGATTTCAGAAATACGGTTATTATTATGACGAGTAACGTCGGAGCTCAAGAAATTAAAGATAATAAATTTGTTGGGTTCGGGGGGCAGACTGCAGCTCAGGATTATGAAACAATCCGTAAAACGATGATGGATGAGCTTAAGAAACAATTCCGCCCTGAGTTTTTAAACAGAATTGATGATATCATCGTATTCCATAAATTGGAGAAAGATCAATTGAAAGAAATTGTGACATTAATGGTCGAAGGGCTTGCAAACAGACTGAAAGAGCAAGATATCCATATTTCATTGACAGATGCAGCGAAAGAGAAAATCGCAGATGAAGGCTATGATCCTGAGTACGGAGCAAGACCACTTGCTAGAGCAATTCAAAAACATATTGAAGATCAGTTATCTGAAGAACTATTAAAGGGTGAAGAATTAACTGGACATCACATTACTATAGATTATGTGGATGATGCATTTAAAATTGATAAAGCAAAAGCATAATTGATGAGTAGGGACATAAGTTTCAGATTAATAATCTTTAATTAATAGCGGTACAGAAATTACTATAATCAAACCCGAATAGTGCTGGAAATAAAGAATATTTTCTTAGCATCATTCGGGTTTTACTTATGGTAGAACACTTCTGTACCGACTTTTTCGTTATAATTGTTTAATTAGTTAAAAAGCTTTAAAATAAATAGATACATAATGAGGAGGAATCGCTTTGGTAAAGGTGAAAAGCACATTTGAATGTATGGCCTGTGGTTATCAGTCACCAAAATGGATGGGAAAGTGTCCGAATTGTGGTGCATGGAATCAAATGGAAGAAGTTATTGAGCATAAACAGAAGGGCCCTAAAAATGCGATTTCTGAATCACAAAGTGGTAATAAAGTTGAAAAACTAAAAGATATAACGAAAGAAAGTGTTCCTCGTGATCATACGCAGATGAAAGAACTGGATCGTGTACTTGGAGGAGGAATCGTTCCGGGTTCATTGATACTTATCGGCGGAGACCCGGGGATTGGTAAGTCCACATTACTACTACAAGTTTGTGCAATGCTTTCACAAAACCATCCCGTACTCTATATTTCTGGAGAGGAATCGGTAAGACAAACGAAATTACGTGCCGATCGTCTATTAGAGGATGCAGGTGAGCTTGATGTATATGCAGAAACCAACCTTCAGATTATCCACGAAACGGTAAGGAAAACAAAACCGAAATTTTTGGTTATCGATTCAATTCAAACAATATTTCATCCAGAGGTTACAAGTGCACCTGGTTCTGTATCGCAAGTCAGAGAATGTACACAAGAGTTAATGCGTATCGCAAAGCAGATGAACATTGCAACATTTATCGTAGGGCACGTGACAAAAGAAGGACAGATCGCAGGTCCAAGGTTACTAGAACATATGGTTGATACAGTTCTTTACTTTGAAGGAGATACTCATCATAGCTACAGAATATTACGCGCAGTGAAGAATCGTTTTGGTTCGACAAATGAAATGGGTATATTTGAAATGAAGAATACAGGCCTTAAAGAAGTCCTGAATCCTTCAGAAATGTTCCTTGAAGAACGTACAAAAAATGTAGCAGGTTCAACTATCGTTGCAACGATGGAAGGCACGCGTCCATTACTAGTTGAAGTTCAGTCACTTGTAACGCCGACATCTTTTCATAATCCAAGAAGAATGGCATCAGGTGTCGACCATAATCGACTGAACCTATTGATGGCTGTACTAGAGAAAAAACAAGGATATTTATTACAGCAACAGGATGCATATGTGAAAGTTGCGGGTGGTGTAAAACTTGATGAACCTGCTGTTGATTTAAGTGTTATCGTAAGCATCGCTTCAAGCTATAATGATAAACCGACACGAGGCGATGACTGTTTTATCGGAGAAGTCGGTCTGACTGGTGAAGTGAGACGTGTTGCACGTATTGAACAACGTGTACAAGAAGCTGAAAAACTCGGTTTTAAACGTGTCATCATCCCCAAAAATAATATTGGTGGCTGGGATTTCCCCGGAAATATTGAAGTGATTGGTGTAACAAATATTAACGAAGCATTAAAAATGGCATTTTAAGGAGGTGTATAGATGTTAAGAAAGCTTGTTTTATTAATATTTTTCGTTGTAGGTGCTTCAGCAGGTATCTTCTTGATACCTGAGCTTGTTGGACTGTTTGATTTTAAAGTTCCTGATATATTATCTAATCCATATATCGATGGGGCCGTAGGTATCGCTGTCTTTTTTCTTTTATTTTACTGGCTTGTCGATCGTGTTGTGGCTTTAATTATAAGAGGTGAGAAACTCCTCCTTAAGATCAATTTTATTGATTTGATTATCGCAACTTTCGGTATGATTATTGGTCTGATGATTGCTTCAATGATCAGTTTAATCTTTAACTTTATGGGGTTTCCTTTTCTTAAGAATACGGTACCGATTATTTTAGCAGTTGTATTAGGATATTTAGGTTTTCAAGTGGGTATTCAAAAACGTGGTGAGATATTAAGTTTCTTGCCTGAACGTTTTCAGCCTAATAAGAGAAAATCATTCGATTTCCCAAAACTATTAGATACTTCTGCAATTATCGATGGGCGTATTTTATCAATCGTAAAGTGCGGTTTTTTAGATGGTACGATTGTAGTGCCACAAGGTGTGCTGGATGAATTACAATTAATAGCTGATTCGACAGATGGAATAAAGAGAGATAAGGGGCAACGTGGGTTAGATATATTAAGTGAACTGCAAGAGACAGGACATCCTTTGAATATTATTCCAGGGAATAAGAACATTAAAGAAGTGGACCAGTTGCTTGTTACGATGGCGAAAGACATGAAGGCGAGTGTGATCACTACAGATTTCAATTTGAATAAAGTCTGCCAAGTGCAAGGTATCCAAGTGCTGAATGTAAATGATCTGTCAGAAGCAATTAAACCTGTTGTCGCTCAAGGAGATAAGATGTTATTAAATGTCACTAAATCAGGAAAAGAAGAAGATCAAGGTGTAGGCTACATGGAAGATGGTACGATGGTTGTTGTAGAACACGGTAAGAAGTATATCAACAAACAAATTCAAGTGGAAGTGCAATCCATATTGCAGACATCTTCAGGTCGAATTATTTTTACGAAGAAAGTGAATGACTAATATGTATGATGTAATTATTCCCGCAGCCGGTATGGGCAAAAGAATGCAGGCGGATAAAAACAAGGTTCTGCTACAGCTGCAAAGTAAATCGATTCTTGAACACACACTTGAAACGTTTCAGAGTGATGATAATTGCCGTGCCATTCATTTAGCAGCACAAAAAGATGAATTGGAAATGCTTAAAGCAATGTCTAAAGCTTATAACAAAATAGAAGTAGTGACTGTAGGCGGTAGTGAAAGACAATATAGCATCTATAATGTGCTCAAAGCAATTCAGCCATGCGATTATGTGTTTATACATGATGCGGCAAGACCTTTTGTTACACCAGAAACATTGTATAAGTTATATACAAAAGTACAACAATATAAAAGCGTTGTTGCGGCTGTTAAAGTGAAAGATACGGTTAAGCGTGTGATTGATTTCCAGGTAGAAGAAACGTTAAATAGAGAAGAACTTTGGCAGATTCAAACACCACAAGCATTTAGCTATCATTTATTACTTGAAGCATATAATAAAGCAGATGAAGATGACTTTTTAGGTACTGACGATGCGTCGCTTGTTGAACGGCTGTACCCAGTTAACATCGTTGAAAGTGATTATGATAATATTAAGATTACAACGCCGGAAGATATGTTCTTTGCGGAAGCAATACTGAAGAAAAGAGGGATTTGATGAGAATTGGATATGGATATGATGTACACCAATTAGTCGAAGGTCGACCTTTAATCATCGGCGGCATCGAACTGGGACACGATAAAGGATTACTTGGACATAGTGATGCCGACGTATTACTCCATGCGATTACAGATGCAATTTTAGGTGCTGTCTCTCTTGGTGACATCGGCAAATTTTTTCCGGATGATGATCCGAAGTACAAAGGTGCGGATTCTAAGATTTTATTAAAAGAGGCGTACCAGCATGTTCTTAAGTTAGGATATGAAATAGGCAATTTAGATGCGACAATTATTGCAGAAAAACCGAAATTCCGTCCGCATATCGATGCTATGCGAGAGTCGATTGCGAATGTCTTAAATACAGACATTTTCAACGTGAACGTCAAAGCGACAACGAACGAGAAGATGGGTTATTTAGGACGACAAGAAGGTATACAGGCACAAGCTGTGGTATTATTATTAAAAACAAACTAATTAATGGAGTGAACAAGATGAGTAAAGTAAGAGTAAGATATGCACCAAGTCCAACGGGGTTCTTACATATTGGAAATGCGCGTACGGCATTATTTAACTATTTATTTGCCAGACATAACGGTGGAGATTTTATTATCCGAATTGAAGATACAGATACTGCGCGTAACGTAGAAGGTGGAGAAGCGAGCCAGTTAAAGTTCTTACAATGGTTAGGAATGGACTGGGATGAATCAATTGATAAAGATGGAGGATTTGGTCCTTATCGTCAATCTGAGCGTGCTGATATTTATAATCCAATTATCGAGAAATTATTAGCTGAAGACAAAGCTTATCGCTGCTATATGACTGCCGAAGAATTAGAAGCAGAACGCGAGGCACAACTTGCGCGTGGAGAAATGCCAAGATATGGTGGTAAGCATGCGCATTTAACGAAAGAAGAAGAAGCAGCACTGATCGCTGAAGGTAGACAACCTGCAATTCGTATCCGTGTGCCGAAAGATAAGGTATACACGTTTAATGATATGGTTAAAGGAGAAGTTTCATTTGATTCTAACGGTATCGGTGACTGGGTTATTGTTAAGAAGGATGGTATCCCAACGTATAACTTTGCAGTAGCAATCGATGATCACTTTATGGAGATTACTCATGTCATTCGCGGTGACGACCATATTTCAAACACGCCAAAACAAATGATGGTCTATGAAGCGCTAGGATATGAAATCCCGACGTTTGGTCATATGACGTTAATCGTGAACGAAGACCGTAAGAAATTGTCTAAACGTGACGGTTCAATCATTCAGTTTATTGAACAATACCACGATCTTGGATACTTACCAGAAGCGTTATTTAATTTTATTGGACTGCTTGGCTGGTCTCCTGAAGGTGAAGAGGAAATCTTTACAAAAGAACAATTCATTGAAATGTTTGACGAGAAACGTCTAAGCAAATCACCAGCATTCTTTGATAAACAAAAACTAGCGTGGATCAACAATCAGTATATGAAAACGAAAGATTTAGATACTGTATTTGAAATGACGTTACCACATATGAAAAAAGCTGAACTTGTTTCTGAACAACCGACAGATGAAGAGCTTGCTTGGGCAAAAGCTTTAGTTGGATTATATCAGGAGCAGATGAGTTACGCCGGTGAAATTGTTGAACTAAGTGAGTTATTCTTCCGTGATGAAATTGAACTTGGAGAAGCAGAGTCTGAGGTCGTAAATGGAGAACAGGTCCCTGAACTTGCTCAAAGTTTAATTGGTCAGTTAGAAGCATTAGAAACATTTGATGCGCCAAGTATTAAAGGGGCAATTAAATCTGTACAGAAAGAAACAGGTATCAAAGGGAAAAATTTATTTATGCCGATTCGTGTTATGACAACAGGACAAATGCATGGTCCAGAGCTACCAAATACATTAGAATTACTTGGTAAAGAAAAAGTTATTGCACGTGTTCAAAAGTACGTGAAATAAAATCGTTGAAAAATTATCGCTATCCTTTATAATCAAGGTATGAGACTAAGTAAGTCTTCAATTTATCTTTTAGAGAGTATTCGGCTGGTGGAAGAATACGATAAATAGATGACTGAATGCACCTCATGTATGAAATTGAATATAATACGAGTGAATAGATGCTATCTATTAATAAGAGTGGAACCGTGCTGAAGCACCTCTGTAATAAGAGGTGCTTCTTTTTATTTAGAGGGGAGGATGCCGTTGTTTAAACGTATTAAAGATGATATTGCAATGGTCTTTGAACAGGATCCGGCAGCGAGAAGTAGTATTGAGGTATTTTTGACATATTCGGGATTACACGCAGTGTGGTGGCATTTAATTGCCCATTGGTTCTTCAAGCGTAGAATGTACTTCATTGCACGAAGTATCAGTCAGATTTCAAGATTCTTCTCTGGAATTGAGATCCATCCAGGTGCAAAGATAGGAAGGCGTTTATTTATTGACCATGGTATGGGTATTGTCATTGGTGAAACGTGTACGATTGGAGATAACGTTACAATCTATCAAGGAGTAACGCTTGGTGGTACGGGTAAAGAACGCGGAAAACGTCATCCTGATATAGGAGATAACGTATTAATTGCAGCTGGGGCTAAGGTGCTGGGAAATATACAGATTGGGAATAATGTAAATATTGGAGCGAATTCTGTTGTTCTGAAATGTGTTCCCGATTATTCTACTGTCGTAGGAATACCGGGACGTATTGTAAGACAAAATGGGGTCAAGGTAAAGGTCGGTAAGTCGTTTGAACATACGAATTTGCCCGACCCGGTATATGAAAAATTAAAAGAACTAGAACGTCATATAGAGGCGTCAAGAAATGGAGAGATTCAGGATGATTACGTTATATAATACATTGACTCGAAGTAAAGAGAAGTTTGTACCCATTGAAGAAGGAAGAGTAAAAATGTATGTGTGTGGACCGACTGTCTACAATTATATTCATATCGGAAATGCCCGTCCGGCTATCAGTTTTGATGTGGTACGTCGTTATTTTGAATATCGAGGATATGAGGTTGATTATGTCTCTAACTTCACCGATGTAGACGATAAGCTGATTAAAGCGGCAAATGAACTTGGAGAGACGGTGCCAGAGATAGCAGACCGTTTTATTGAAGCATACTTTGAGGACACACATGCTTTAAACTGTAAGACTGCAACACACCACCCTCGTGTAATGGATCATATGGAGGACATTATTGAATTTATCGATGAATTAATTAAGAAAGGCTACGCTTATGAAAGTGGTGGCGATGTTTATTTTAGAACACGTAAGTTCGATGGTTATGGTAAGCTTAGCCACCAGTCAATCGATGAACTTAAAATAGGTGCACGTATCCAGACTGGAGAACTTAAAGATGATGCGCTTGACTTTGCATTATGGAAAACAGCAAAGCCGGGAGAAATCAGCTGGCAGTCGCCTTGGGGAGAAGGACGACCGGGGTGGCATATTGAGTGTTCTGTAATGGCAAAGAAGCATTTAGGAGATTCTATCGATATCCATGCTGGAGGAAGTGATTTAACATTCCCGCATCATGAAAATGAAATTGCACAATCAGAAGCGCACAACGACACGACTTTTGCTAATTATTGGCTACACAATGGATTTATTAATATAGACAATGAGAAGATGAGTAAATCTTTAGGAAACTTCATTCTTGTACATGACATTATTAAAGAAATTGATCCGAATGTATTACGTTTCTTTATGATCAGTGTCCACTACAGAAATCCTATCAACTATAATATGGAGCTTGTTGCTAGCGCTAAAGCAGGGCTTGAGCGTATTCAAAATGCGTACCAGGCGATGAAAGAACGTCAGGCAATATCGGTGGATGTTGTAGATCATGCTGAAACAATCCTTGTGATTGATAACATATTGAAACAATTTGAAACTGCCATGGATGATGATTTCAATACTGCTAATGCGATTACTGCATGGTATGAACTTGCGAAACAGGCAAATATATATAATCAGAATTCATCTACAGATTTAAAAGTCATTAATCGATTTATCGAAGTGTTTGAAATTTTTAGTGAAGTCCTAGGTGTGAAACTGAATACAAGTGATACATTGCTAGATGAAGAGGTTGAACGATTAATTGAAGAGCGTCAAGAGGCGAGAAAGAATAAAGACTTTAAACGTGCAGATGAGATTCGTGATGCATTAAAAGAGCAAAATATTATTCTTGAAGATACAGCGCAAGGTGTGAGGTACAAACGTGGTTAATCAGGCAAGTTTATATAATCCGTTGACGCTTGCATATTTAGGCGATGCAGTTCTAGATTTATATATACGCAATTACATTGTGCGCGAAAAAAATCGTAAACCCAATGAACTGCATCGATATGCGACATTCTTCGTTTCTGCTAAGAGTCAGTCTCAGACATTTGATTCACTTGTTGAAGACAACTTTTTTACAACGGAAGAAATGGACATATTAATGCGTGGACGTAACGCTAAGAGCCATACAAAAGCAAAAAATACAGACGTCGTAACTTACAAAAAAAGTACGGGATTAGAAGCGGTTATCGGGTACTTGCATTTGAATGAAGATAATGAAAGGCTCGATGCACTGCTCAATGAAATCATATCACTGTGTGAAAAGAGGGGTAAAGATGAAAGCAACTGATGAAATAATCGTAGGCAGGCATGCTGTAAAAAGCGCTGTAACTTCAGACCATGAAATCAATAAAGTATTAATTCAAGAAGGTATTAATAAGTCTCAAATCAGCAGTCTTTTGAATCTGTGTAAAGAAAAAAAGATTGTCGTTCAAACAGTTCCTAAATCAAAACTGGATTATTTATCAGATGTTCCGCATCAAGGGATACTGGCAATGATATCTCCTTATGAGTATACGGAACTTGAAGATTTTCTGAGCAATAAAGCGTCTGATAAGTTAAATACAATTATGATATTAGATGGACTGGAGGACCCACACAACTTAGGTTCAATTATTAGAACTGCCGATGCTATTGGTATAGATGGTATCATGATACCAAAGCGCCGTTCTGTAAGTCTGAATCAAACGGTTGTCAAAGCTTCTACAGGTGCAGTGGAGCATGTGCCAGTAATGCGAGTGAATAATATTAATCAGGCGATTGATAAGTTAAAGGATGCGGGTTACTGGATAGCGGGAACGGACGCCAAGCAATCAGTAGACTATCGTAAAATGAATGCTGATATGGATTTGGCAATCGTTATTGGCTCAGAAGGCGAAGGGATGAGCCGACTAGTGAAAGAGAAATGCGACTTCTTGGTTCATTTACCGATGGTTGGTCATGTTAACAGTTTAAATGCTTCTGTTGCGGCAAGTTTGCTGATGTACGAAGTGTATCGTAAAAGGAACCCAGTAGACTGATGAAAGAATTTTATACAATTATAGACGGCTATAACGTAATAGGGCAAAGTCGTCATCTATCCGCTATTGCTATGGATTCACTAGAAGAAGCACGTATGAATTTATTACTGGAACTTGCGAATTATAATGCCAGGATTCAAGATGATGTCATTGTGGTCTTCGATGCGTATGATGTAAAATCTCATGAACAAGAAGAATTATTCCATGGTATCCGTGTGATTTATTCTAAAGAGAATGAAACCGCGGATGCAGTGATTGAGCGTTTAACTTTTGAGTTGTACAAAAAACATATTACGACCATTAAAGTCGTAACAAGTGATATGTCAGAACAGCATGCAATCTTTGGCAGTGGTGCACTACGCATACCATCACGTGAATTTATTACAAATCTTGAAGAAGAAAAAATGATCGTTGAAAAAGATATGAAGCAGATGCATGAAGTGAAACCAAGAACTAGAATCGTGCTAGATAAAGAAACTTTGCAAAAGTTAGAACGTATACGAAGAGGAAAACAATAATTTTTTGAGTAAAAACTATTGTTTGTAATAATCTTTAAAACAATTTACGCTATAGTTAAAAACTAGAGGGCCGTCATGCTTATAACATACTTAACACTATGTGAAAAATCTTCTCCTTACGTTGTAATGACTTTAGAGGAAATTGTGTATGAAATACAAAATGGAAATCTGGATTGCTTTGATACTTTAGTTGTGCGTATGCAAAATGGAATGGAAGTTTATATTAGAAAGTATTACTACATTGAACGTGCTATAGTCTATCAGCAATGTTTAATAACATTGTATGAAACTGCACTGAACTATAAAAAAGAGCGCAATGATTCTTTCGAACGCTATTACTATCATATGCTGAAATTCGCGCTATTAAATATGATGAAACAAAATAAAGGTTCACGTGATGTAGAAGAAATCAGTATTGATATGGTGGACCGTTATGATCGCCCGGTTGCTGAACATATTGTCGATGTCAATGCATTAAGGCCAGAAGTTATGAGCGAGTATTATGCATTGACGGACGCACTTACGCCAGCAAACTTAAAACTCAGTCTGCTTGAAAGTAAAGTTTTAGACTATGTACAAGATGGGTTATCCGTCAAAGCGATGGCACTATTAGAAGATGAGTCCATAAAGACGATTCAAAATGCAATTGTAAGACTAAGACGTAAAATCAGAAAACATTTACTGGATGATGGAGACGTTTGACAAAGTTTAAGATAATTTGTATATTTAACTAGGATTATAACAAAACGATGCATAGTATAATAAGTGAATATAAATAAAAATATATCGGATGTTCACGTTCGGTATATTTTTTATCATTCAATAAAATTGGAGGCAAGACCAAATGGAAAATAAAGAAAACTTTTTTCAAGGTGTAGTTTCTGAGATGAAAAAGACGACTTGGCCTACGGGACAAGAAGTTGTAAGAGACACATCAATTGTTGTAGCGACAGTTATCTTCTTTATCATTTTCTTTTTCCTTATCGATATGGGGATTACGGAATTAATTCGATTAATTAAATAAGGAGGCATATTAAATGTCTGAGGAAAGTAAAAAACACTGGTATGCGGTTCATACATACTCAGGATATGAAAATAAAGTAAAAGACAATTTAGAAAAACGTCTTGAATCAATGAACATGCAGGATCAAATTTTTCGTGTAGTAATTCCTGAAGAGGAAGAAACAACGATTAAAGACGGGAAAAAGAAAACGAGTCTCAAAAAGACGTTCCCTGGATATGTCCTTGTAGAACTTGTGATGACAGATGAATCGTGGTATGTCGTACGTAATACTCCAGGAGTTACTGGGTTTGTAGGTTCGGCTGGCGCTGGATCTAAACCAAATCCATTATTACCTGAAGAAGCAAGATTTATCTTGAAATCTATGGGTATGAATGAAAAGACAATCGATGTTGAGATTGAACTTGGTGAACAAGTGCGTGTTACAAGTGGACCGTTCACGAATCAGGTTGGTGAAGTAAAAGAAATCGATGCAGAGAAATATAAATTAACAGTGCTCGTTGATATGTTTGGACGAGAAACACCTGTTGAAGTTGAATTTGACCAGATTGAAAAATTATAATATTCATTTTATAAATAATTGTAAATTTTCACTTGCCAAAATGGGTTTAAAGTGGTAATATTTTATAGTCGTGCAAATGCACGTATATGAGTGGGAGGGTAAATATCATACCCTGTGACCACATCACGATATCAAGGAGGTGCACATCGTGGCTAAAAAAGTAATCAAAGTTGTTAAATTACAAATCCCTGCGGGGAAAGCAAATCCAGCACCACCAGTTGGACCAGCATTAGGTCAAGCGGGTGTAAACATTATGGGATTCTGTAAGGAATTTAACGCACGTACACAAGAACAAGCAGGTTTAATTATTCCGGTTGAAATTTCTGTATTTGAAGACCGTTCATTTACATTTATCACTAAAACACCACCTGCAGCAGTATTACTTAAGAAAGCAGCTAAAATTGAGAAAGGTTCTGGTGAACCTAACAAAAATAAAGTTGCTACAGTAACTGAAGATCAAGTACGTGAAATCGCTGAAGCTAAAATGGAAGATTTAAATGCAGCAAGCGTAGAAGCGGCAATGAGAATTGTTGCTGGTACTGCTCGTAGTATGGGTGTAGAAATTAAATAATAGAATCAAGATTTAAGCAGACGTTAACTCGTCTGCTCTTGCATTGTATATAGCAATGCCCGTGGGAGGAAATTCCGCTAAAACCACTATAAGGAGGAAATGAACAATGGCTAAAAAAGGTAAAAAATATCAAGAAGCCGCTCAAAAAGTTGATAGCACAAAATTCTACTCTGTAGAAGAAGCAATCAAACTTGCGAAAGAAACGAGCACTGTTAACTTTGATGCATCTGTTGAAGTTGCATTCCGTCTAGGAATTGACGTGCGTAAAAACGATCAGCAAATCCGTGGGGCTGTAGTACTTCCAAATGGTACTGGTAAAACTCAACGTGTATTAGTATTTGCTAAAGGTGAAAAATTAAAAGAAGCTGAAGCAGCAGGTGCTGACTTCGTTGGTGATTCAGAATACATCAATAAAATTAACCAAGGATGGTTCGATTTTGATGTTATCGTTGCAACTCCAGATATG
The DNA here is from genome assembly GCA_019357535.2 of Macrococcus sp. 19Msa1099. Classification (NCBI taxonomy): domain Bacteria; kingdom Bacillati; phylum Bacillota; class Bacilli; order Caryophanales; family Staphylococcaceae; genus Macrococcus; species Macrococcus psychrotolerans. Next base: position 1,992,440 of record CP079955.1, on the reverse strand, counting down.
ATGGGAGAAGTTGGTAAACTTGGTCGTGTACTTGGACCTAAAGGTTTAATGCCAAACCCTAAAACTGGAACAGTTACTATGGATGTAACGAAAGCGGTTCAAGAAATCAAAGCTGGTAAAGTAGAATACCGTGCTGAGAAATCTGGTATCGTTCATGCTGCAATCGGTAAAGTATCATTTGATGCTGATAAATTAGTTGAAAACTTTAACACACTTAAAGATGTTTTAGCTAAAGCTAAACCAGCTTCATCTAAAGGTACTTACTTCAAAACAGTTGCTGTAACAACAACTATGGGCCCTGGTATTAAAATCGACCCATCAGAAGTAAGAAACTAATTTTTAAAAACAATTGACAAGATTCAAGTTTCACGATATAGTGTAATTTGTATTTTATAAATAACCTAAGACAGTAGGGGCGTTAAGCTTAATAATCCTACCGAGGTGAAATTTGACTTGAACATTTCAAGCACTTTTTGCCATGGGTGAAAAGTGCTTTTTTAATACTCTTATTAGAAAAGCACGAAAATCTTAATGGAGGTGTCACAATGAGTACAAAAGCGATCGAAATCAAACAACAAAAAGCTGACGTGATTACTGAACAGTTAAAAAATTCAGTATCAACAATCATCGTTGACTACCGTGGTTTAACAGTTGCGCAAGTAACAGAACTACGTAAACAACTTCGTGAAGCTGGCGTGGAATTCAAAGTATATAAAAACACTTTAGTTCGTCGTTCTGCTGTTGCTGCTGGAATTGAAGGAATTGATGAATTCTTAACAGGTCCAAACGCTATCGCATTCTCAACTGAGGAAGTTGTTGCTCCAGCTAAAATTATCGCTGATTTCGCTAAAGAAAACGAAGCGTTAGATATTAAAGCTGGTATCATCGAAGGAACTGTAACGTCTGCTGAAGATGTTAAAGCTATTGCATCTTTACCATCAAAAGAAGGACTTATTTCTATGGTTCTTTCAGTATTACAAGCACCAATCCGCAACTTCGCATATGCAGTTAAAGCGGTTGGAGAGCAACAAGGCGGAGAAGAAACTGCTGCTGAAGAAGCGTAAGCTCTTAAAACAAGTTTCATAAAAACTAATTAAAATTTAAATGGAGGAATAAAACATGTCTAACGAAAAAATTATCGAAATGATTAAAGAAATGTCAGTTTTAGAATTAAACGATTTAGTTAAAGCAATCGAAGAAGAATTTGGTGTAACTGCTGCTGCTCCTGTAGCTGTAGCTGGTGCTGCTGGTGGCGAAGGTGCTGCTGCTGAGAAAACTGAATTTGACGTAGAATTAGTATCTGCTGGTTCTTCAAAAATCAAAGTTGTTAAAGCTGTTAAAGAAGCAACTGGTTTAGGATTAAAAGACGCTAAAGACTTAGTTGACAACGCTCCTAAAGTTGTTAAAGAAGCTGTTTCTAAAGACGAAGCTGAAGAATTAAAAGCTAAATTAGAAGAAGCTGGAGCAACTGTAGAAGTTAAATAATTTCTCTTTTGTTTAAAACCCGTTATGTATATAACGGGTTTTTCTTGCTTTATATTAGTATAATTTCAACTGAGCGCGCATTGCGCTGAGTTGAAATAAGTGAGGTGTCAGAGTGAGTCATTATTATAGTGAAGAACAAACGGTAGCAAGTCATGAAAGTACAATCGATTTTAATATGGGGAGTCATAGCTTAAAACTTACGACCGATGCCGGTGTGTTTTCTAAAGGCGGCGTCGATTTCGGATCAAAATTACTTGTACAAACATTTTTGGATGATGCACAACCTGAACGTATTTTAGATGTAGGATGTGGATACGGTACGATGGGATTGATGGTAGCAAATCATTTCCCAGAATCAACAGTACATATGGTGGATGTGAATACGCGTGCGTTAGCTTTATCAGAAAGAAACGCCGTGACAAACAAAATTAATAACGCCATGATTTATAAAAGCGATGGTTTAAATGAAGTAACTGAACAGTTTGATGCAGTTATTACAAACCCGCCTATTCGTGCGGGTAAAGATGTTGTACATCGCATTCTTTCAGATAGTTATAACATATTAGAACATCGAGGTGCACTATATGTTGTAATACAAAAGAAACAAGGGATGCCATCAGCGAGGAAAAAGATGGATGAGGTTTTTGGTAATGTCACAGTGCTTAAGAAAGATAAAGGCTACTATATATTAAAGAGTGTAAAAGGTTGACCTTATACAATCTGTCTGTTATAGTAATAGAATGTAAAATTTTAAATGAATAAGTGTGCACTTTTCTATCTTTTATAGATGTCGGATGAGCAAAAGAAAATGAAAATGGAATGATCTGATTTCCGTTTTCTTTTTGTCTTAACAACGCTATATGAATAAGTGTGCACCACAATTTTTTGAGGGGTGAATCTGTTGACAGGTCAACTTATCCAATACGGAAGACATCGTAAACGTAGAAGTTATGCGAGAATTTCCGAAATTCTAGAACTACCTAACTTAATCGAGATTCAAACGAAATCTTATGATTGGTTCCTAAAAGAAGGTTTAATCGAAATGTTTAAAGACATTTCTCCGATTGAAGACTTCACAGGTAACTTATCATTAGAGTTTGTAGATTACAAATTAGGTGAACCAAAGTACGATTTAGATGAATCGAAAAACCGTGATGCAACTTATGCTGCACCACTTCGTGTTAAGGTTCGTTTAATCATCAAAGAAACAGGTGAAGTGAAAGAACAAGAAGTATTTATGGGTGATTTCCCATTAATGACTGATACAGGTACGTTCGTTATTAACGGTGCCGAACGTGTTATCGTGTCTCAGCTTGTTCGTTCACCGTCAGTTTATTTCAATGACAAAGTAGACAAAAACGGTAAAGTCAGCTTCGGTGCGACTGTAATCCCTAACCGTGGTGCATGGCTTGAATATGAAACTGATGCGAAGGATGTTGTATTTGTACGTATTGATCGTACACGTAAACTTCCAATTACGGTGTTGCTCCGTGCGTTAGGATTTAGTACGGATCAAGAAATTATTGACCTATTAGGTGATAATGAATATTTGCGTAACGCATTAGATAAAGATAACACTGAATCAACAGAAGCTGCATTGCTTGAAATTTATGAACGCTTACGTCCAGGTGAACCACCGACAGTTGAGAATGCTAAGAGTTTATTATACTCTCGCTTCTTTGATCCAAAACGCTATGACTTAGCAAGCGTTGGGCGTTATAAAATGAACAAAAAATTACATTTAAAACATCGTCTATTTAACCAAGTGTTAGCTGAGCCGATTGTGAATACTGAGACAGGTGAAATCGTAGCTGAAGAAGGTACACTATTAGACCGTCGTAATTTAGATCAAATTATGGATGTGCTAGAAAGCAATGCAAACCAAAAAGTTTATGATTTAGATAATGGCTTATTAGATGAACCGATTGAAATTCAGTCCGTTAAAGTTTACGTTCCTGGAGATGAAGAGAAACGTACAACGACAATTATTGGTAATGCTTTCCCAGATGATGAGGTGAAATGTATTACCCCAGCAGATATCTTATCTTCTGTAAGTTACTTCTTTAACTTACTAGCAGGTGTTGGATTTACGGATGATATTGACCACTTAGGTAACCGTCGTTTACGTTCGGTAGGTGAATTGCTACAAAATCAATTCCGTATTGGGTTAAGTCGTATGGAGCGTGTTGTGCGCGAACGTATGAGTTTGCAAGATACTGAATCTGTAACACCACAACAATTAATCAACATCCGCCCTGTAATTGCATCTATCAAAGAATTCTTTGGTAGCTCTCAATTATCTCAGTTCATGGACCAGGCAAATCCATTAGCCGAGCTTACACATAAACGTCGTTTATCTGCATTAGGACCTGGTGGTTTAACAAGAGAACGTGCTGGTATGGAAGTACGTGACGTTCACTATTCTCACTATGGCCGTATGTGTCCGATTGAAACACCTGAGGGCCCAAACATCGGGTTAATCAACTCACTTTCAAGTTATGCGCGCGTAAATGAATTTGGTTTCATTGAAACACCATATAGAAAAGTTGATATCGAGACCAATACAGTAACAAGCCAAATTGACTACTTAACAGCAGATGAAGAAGATGCTTACGTAGTTGCTCAGGCGAATGCGCGTTTAGATGACAATGGTAAGTTCTTAGACGATGAAGTTGTATGTCGTTTCCGTGGAGATAACACAGTCATGGCACGTGAACGTATGGATTACATGGATGTATCGCCGAAACAGGTTGTTTCTGCAGCGACTGCATGTATCCCATTCTTAGAAAACGATGACTCGAACCGTGCATTAATGGGTGCGAACATGCAACGTCAAGCAGTACCTTTAATGAATCCAGAAGCGCCATTTGTTGGTACGGGTATGGAACACGTAGCTGCGCGTGACTCTGGAGCTGCAGTAGTTTCGAAATATAAAGGTCGTGTGGAACACGTAGAAGCACGTCAAATTAAAGTTCGCCGTATTGTTGAAGAAGGCGGAAAAGAAATCGAAACAGATTTAGATGTATACAAATTAGCGAAATTCGCACGTTCAAACTCTGGTACTTGTTACAACCAACGTCCAATCGTTGAAGCTGGTGACATCGTAACGAAAGGTGAAATCTTAGCAGATGGTCCTTCTATGGAACTTGGTGAGATGGCACTTGGACGTAACGTAGTTGTTGGATTTATGACTTGGGATGGTTATAACTATGAGGATGCTGTAATCATGAGCGAACGTCTTGTGAAAGACGACGTATATACTTCTATCCATATTGAAGAATATGAATCAGAAGCGCGTGATACGAAGCTTGGACCTGAAGAAATCACACGTGACATTCCGAACGTTTCAGATAATGCACTGAAAAACTTAGATGATCGTGGTATCATTTTCGTTGGAGCTGAAGTACGTGATGGTGACATCTTAGTTGGTAAAGTAACGCCTAAAGGGGTTACTGAATTAACGGCTGAAGAACGTTTATTACATGCAATCTTCGGTGAAAAAGCGCGTGAAGTACGTGATACTTCATTACGTGTACCACACGGTGCTGATGGTATCGTATTAGACGTTAAAGTCTTCAATCGTGAAGATGGCGACGAGTTACCACCAGGTGTTAACCAATTAGTACGTGTTTACATCGTTCAAAAACGTAAAATTCACGTTGGGGATAAAATGTGTGGACGTCATGGAAATAAAGGGGTTATCTCACGTATCTTACCAGAAGAAGATATGCCATTTATGCCTGACGGAACACCAATCGACATCATGTTAAACCCACTTGGGGTACCTTCTCGTATGAATATCGGACAAGTATTAGAGTTACACTTAGGTATGGCTGCTAAAAACTTAGGTCTGCATGTTGCGTCTCCAGTATTTGATGGAGCGAACGATGAAGATGTTTGGTCAACAATCGAAGAAGCTGGTATGGCACGTGACGGTAAAACAGTACTTTATGATGGACGTACTGGTGAACCATTCGATAACCGTGTATCAGTTGGTGTAATGTACATGCTTAAATTAGCCCACATGGTTGATGATAAGTTACATGCACGTTCAACTGGACCTTACTCACTTGTTACACAACAACCACTTGGTGGTAAAGCGCAATTTGGTGGACAACGTTTTGGTGAGATGGAAGTATGGGCACTTGAAGCTTACGGTGCGGCGTATACTTTACAAGAAATCTTAACGTACAAATCAGATGATACTGTAGGGCGTGTTAAAACTTATGAAGCAATTGTTAAAGGTGAAAACATTCCACGTCCAGGTGTTCCAGAATCATTCCGTGTACTTATGAAAGAGTTACAAAGTTTAGGTTTAGACGTTAAAGTAATGGATAACAAAGATGAAGAAATTGAAATGCGTGATTTAGAAGATGACGATTTCGTTGATTCTAAGATTAATATTGCTAAAGCGCCGATGCCAGAAGCTGAGATCACTGAATAATCACTGTCTCGGAAGAATTAACCGATGATTCGGCCGAGGCTGAATCATCTCTAAATTTCATTATGATATAGAAAAATTTTTAATATACTAAGGAGGTAGGGCTTTGATTGATGTAAATAACTTTCATTACATGAAGATAGGTCTCGCTTCACCTGAAAAAATCCGTTCTTGGAGTTTCGGTGAAGTTAAAAAGCCAGAAACAATTAACTACCGTACATTAAAACCTGAAAGAGATGGTTTATTCTGTGAGAAGATTTTTGGTCCGACAAAAGACTGGGAATGTAGCTGTGGAAAATATAAACGTGTACGTTACAAAGGTATGGTCTGTGACCGTTGTGGCGTTGAAGTAACAAAATCAAAAGTACGTCGCGAACGTATGGGTCACATTGAACTTGCAGCACCAGTATCACATATCTGGTACTTTAAAGGCATTCCATCACGTATGGGATTATTACTAGACATGTCACCACGTTCTTTAGAAGAAGTCATCTACTTTGCTTCTTATGCGGTAATTAATCCAGGGCCAACGGGTCTAGAGAAGAAAACGTTATTATCTGAAAGAGAATATCGTGAATACTATGATAAATTCCCAGGTCAATTTACTGCAAAAATGGGTGCTGAAGCGATTAAAGATTTACTTCTTGATATCGATTTAGATCAAGAGTTGCGTTCATTACGTGAAGAACTAGAATCTGCAACTGGTCAACGTTTAACACGTGCAATTAAACGTCTTGAAGTAGTAGAATCATTCCGTAACTCAGGAAATGATCCTTCATGGATGATTTTAGATGTACTGCCGATTATCCCACCTGAAATTCGTCCGATGGTTCAATTAGATGGTGGACGTTTTGCGACAAGTGACTTGAACGATTTATATCGTCGTGTCATTAACCGTAACAACCGTTTAAAACGTTTATTAGATTTAGGTGCTCCTGGCATCATCGTTCAAAACGAAAAACGTATGTTACAAGAAGCAGTTGATGCGTTAATCGATAATGGTCGTCGTGGCCGTCCGGTTACTGGACCAGGTAACCGCCCATTAAAATCTTTGTCACATATGCTTAAGGGGAAACAAGGTCGTTTCCGTCAAAACTTACTTGGTAAACGTGTAGACTACTCTGGTCGTTCGGTTATCGTAGTAGGACCTAACTTAAAGATGTATCAATGTGGTCTTCCTAAAGAAATGGCACTTGAATTATTTAAGCCATTTGTTATGAAAGAGCTTGTTGAACGTGAAATTGCTACAAACATTAAGAATGCTAAAGGTAAAATTGAGCGCATGGAAGCAGAAGTATGGGATGTGTTAGAAGATGTTATTCGTGAACATCCAGTACTGTTAAACCGTGCACCAACACTTCACCGTTTAGGTATCCAGGCGTTTGAACCAACATTAGTTGAAGGACGTGCAATTCGTCTTCACCCGCTTGTAACAACTGCTTACAATGCCGATTTCGATGGTGACCAAATGGCCGTTCACGTACCTTTATCAAAAGAAGCACAAGCTGAAGCACGTATGTTAATGTTAGCAGCACAAAACATCTTAAACCCGAAAGATGGTAAGCCAGTAGTTACACCATCTCAGGATATGGTACTTGGAAACTATTACTTAACATTAGAGCGTGTAGGTTCTATTGGTGAAGGTAAAATCTTTAAAGACGCAAATGAAGTTATCATGGCTTATGTGAATGGTTATGTTCATTTACATTCAAGAATCGCCGTTTATGCAGGGTCATTTAATAATCCTACATTTACAGACGAACAAAACAAACAGTTATTGTTAACATCTGTTGGTAAAGTAATATTCAATGAAATTATGCCGGAATCTTTCCCATATATTAATGAACCAACTTTATCTAACTTAGAAACAAGAACACCAGACAGATACTTTATCAATGCAACTGATATTACTGAAGAAGGACTTCTCAAATTATTGGATGAAACACCACTTGTTAGACCTTTTAATAAGAAATTCTTAGGTCAGATCATTGCAGAAGTATTTAATAAGTTCCATATAACAGATACTTCAATGATGTTAGATAGAATGAAAGACTTAGGATTTAAGTATTCATCACGTGCAGGTATTACTGTAGGTGTATCTGATATCGTAGTATTACCAGATAAGCAGGAAATTATTGATGCTGCAGAAGAGAAAGTAGATAGAGTTACAAAACAATTCACGCGTGGTTTAATTACTGAGAGTGAACGTTATGCAGCTGTTATCGAAATCTGGACAAAAGCAAAAGATGATATTCAAGCGAAGTTAATGAACTCTTTAGATGACTTAAACCCAATCTTCATGATGAGTGATTCTGGTGCCCGTGGTAACGCATCTAACTTTACGCAGCTAGCAGGTATGCGTGGACTGATGGCCAACCCATCTGGACGAATCATTGAGTTACCAATCAAATCATCATTCCGTGAAGGTTTAACGGTATTAGAATACTTTATCTCGACACATGGTGCCCGTAAAGGTCTTGCTGATACAGCACTTAAAACAGCCGATTCTGGTTACTTAACACGTCGTCTTGTTGACGTGGCACAAGATGTGATTGTTCGTGAACCGGATTGTGGTACAGACCGTGGATTACTTGTATCAGCGATTCGTGAAGGTTCAGAACTTATTGAACCATTTATTGAACGTCTTGAAGGTCGTTATTCAAGAGAGGCAGTTAGACACCCAGAAACAAAAGAAATATTAGTCCAATCTAACGAATTAATCACACCTGAAATTGCGAAATCAATTGTTGATGCTGGCATTGAAGAAATGCATATCCGTTCAGCATTTACTTGTAATACACGTCACGGTGTATGTGAAAAATGTTACGGTAAAAACCTTGCAACAGGTGAAAAAGTTGAAGTTGGTGAAGCAGTTGGAACAATTGCTGCACAATCTATCGGTGAACCTGGTACACAGCTTACAATGCGTACGTTCCATACAGGTGGGGTAGCCGGTGCCGATATCACTCAAGGTTTACCGCGTATTCAAGAGTTATTCGAAGCGCGTAATCCGAAAGGTCAAGCTGTAATTTCTGAAATTAACGGTGAAATCATCGATATTAATATCGTAAAAGATCGTATGCAAGAAATTAAAGTTAAAGGTGAAAATGAAGTACGTACGTACTTAGCGCCTGGTAACGCAAGACTTAAAGTTGAAATCGGTCAGAAAATCGCGCGTGGAGAAGTAATGACTGAAGGTTCAATTGAGCCTAAAGAGTTACTTGCAATCGCAGGTTTAAATGCAACACAAAGTTACTTACTAAAAGAAGTACAAAAAGTTTACCGTATGCAAGGGGTAGAAATTTCTGATAAACACGTAGAAGTAATGGTACGTCAAATGTTACGTAAAGTACGTATCATCGAAGCAGGAGACACTTCATTACTTCCTGGTGCATTAGTAGATATCCATACATTTACAGATGCAAACAGAAAAGTGTTTAAAGAAAGAAAACACCCAGCAACAGCGAAGCCAGTATTACTTGGTATTACGAAAGCTTCTCTTGAGACAGAAAGTTTCTTATCAGCAGCTTCATTCCAGGAAACAACACGTGTGTTAACGGATGCTGCAATTAAAGGTAAGCGAGATGACTTACTTGGACTTAAAGAGAACGTTATTATCGGTAAATTGATTCCAGCTGGTACAGGTATGAGACGTTACAGAGACGTTGAATATGATAAGGTTGTAGCAGAAACTGAAGAAACAACTGTTAATAATTAAGTGAAAGAAGACGAGACATTCGTGTCTCGTCTTTTTTATATTTTTGAGAAGTAAAAAATCACTCAAATTTTAAATAATATGGTATAATGCTAAAAAATAAGTGATGTAGAGTGCTAATTAAAACTCAAGATTCTTATAAAAGACGACATTATTATGTAGAACTGTCGCTTTTTTTGTCATTTGATGAAAATAAGGATAGAATTTTAGAAAGTTGTGCAAATAGAATATATGATACCGATATTTACTCATAAAAGAGAAGTATTAATTCTAGATACTATGAAAAACGTGAAAGAACATCCTTATGGCACCATCGATTATAGAAGAATTGTTAATGATCCTATAACACTTAAATAACATTTAAACGATTTGTTTAAATGTTATTTTTTATATAGTTGACGTATGGCTTAAAAGATGATAATATTGTTTAGGTTGATGAGTAGCTCTATAGCTTTGGAGGATAATGATGTCTAATGAAAAAGTTATGCACTCTAGTCAATATGTTGTGGGACTTAAGGAGACATTAAAGTCACTTAGGAAAGGAACTGTCGATTATATTGTGATTGCACAGAATACCGAGATCCACTTATTAACTAATGTGCTATTACTAGCATACCAGCAAGAAATACCTATTGAATTCAGTGATTCGAAAGAAACGCTGGGTAAACAATATGGAATTCAAGTTCGGGCAACAGTCGTTGCACACTTGAAACCCGCTTTGTAAGGCGGTATTCTTACAAATTTTTATTTACCTTAAAAATGAACCACCTGGATGTGTGGAATTAAAGAAGAGAGAGGAGGACATTTAGAATGCCAACTATTAACCAATTAGTTAAAAAGCCAAGAACTTCTAAAGTTAAAAAATCAACTGCGCCTGCATTAAACAAAGGTTATAACAGTCATAAGAAAAAAGCTACAGATTTAGCATCTCCACAAAAACGTGGTGTTTGTACTCGTGTAGGAACTATGACACCTAAAAAACCTAACTCAGCGTTACGTAAATATGCACGTGTGCGTTTATCAAATAATATCGAAGTTAATGCTTATATTCCTGGTATCGGACATAACTTACAAGAACATAGTGTAGTACTTATTCGTGGAGGTCGTGTAAAAGATTTACCGGGGGTACGTTACCATATCGTACGTGGAGCATTAGATACTTCAGGTGTTGACGGCCGTATGCAAGGACGTTCTTTATACGGTGCTAAAAAACCTAAAGAGAAAAAATAAGCATTAAAAACGATAAATTCTATTAACAGTATTTCATTTGTGTAAATGATGCCTTCTTAATAGACATAAAACAATCAAAAAAATATACTTAAGAAAGGAGGATATTAATATGCCTCGTAAAGGTCCTGTTGCAAAAAGAGATGTATTACCAGATCCAATTCATAATTCTAAATTAGTTACTAAATTAATCAATAAAATTATGATTGACGGAAAACGTGGTACTGCTCAAAAAATCTTATACAATGCATTCGATTTAGTTCAAGAACGTTCTGGTCGTGATGCAATGGAAGTTTTCGAAGAAGCAATCAACAATATTATGCCTGTATTAGAAGTTAAAGCTCGTCGTGTTGGGGGTTCTAACTACCAAGTACCTGTAGAAGTTCGCGCTGAGCGTCGTACGACTTTAGGTTTACGTTGGTTAGTAAACTACTCACGTCTTCGTGGTGAGAAAACTATGGAAGAGCGTTTAGCTAATGAAATCTTAGATGCTGCTAACAACACTGGTGGTGCTGTTAAGAAGCGTGAAGATACTCATAAAATGGCAGAAGCAAACAAAGCATTTGCTCACTATCGTTGGTAAGATGAATTATAGCCTTTCCAGTCGCACATGGCAGCTTGCTGTCTATATGTGACTGTTAGGCTATACTTCTATAAAATAAACCAATCCTGGAAGGAGAAAGAATACCCATGGCAAGAGAATTCTCTTTGAAGAACACGCGTAATATCGGTATCATGGCTCACATCGATGCTGGTAAAACGACGACTACTGAACGTATTCTTTATTATACTGGTCGTATCCATAAAATTGGTGAAACACATGAAGGTGCTTCACAAATGGACTGGATGGAACAAGAACAAGAACGTGGTATCACAATCACTTCAGCTGCTACAACAGCTCAGTGGAATGGCCATCGTATCAACATCATCGATACACCTGGACACGTAGACTTCACTGTTGAAGTTGAACGTTCATTACGTGTACTTGATGGTGCGGTTACAGTACTTGATGCACAATCAGGTGTTGAACCACAAACTGAAACTGTATGGCGTCAAGCAACGACTTATGGAGTACCTCGTATCGTATTCATCAATAAGATGGATAAAACTGGTGCGGATTTTAATTACTCTGTAGGCACGTTACATGACAGATTACAAGCAAATGCACATCCTATTCAAATGCCAATTGGTGCTGAAGATCAATTCAATGCAATCGTTGATTTAGTTGAAATGAAGCTTCACACTTTTACAAATGATTTAGGTACTGACATTGAAGTATCAGATGTTCCTGAAGAATATTTAGCAGATGCAGAAGCTATGCGTGAACAACTAATTGAAGCAGTAGCGGATGTTAATGAAGATTTAATGGATAAGTACTTAGGTGGCGAAGAGATTTCTGTTGAAGAATTGAAATCTGCTATTCGTCAAGCAACTTGTGACGTTGAATTCTATCCAGTATTAGCTGGTACTGCATTCAAAAATAAAGGTGTTCAGTTAATGCTTGATGCTGCAATTGAATACTTACCATCACCATTAGATGTTAAGCCAATTGTTGGACATGCTGCTGATGATGAAAATGAAGAAATCATAGCTAAACCTGATGATTCAGCACCTTTCGCTGCATTAGCGTTTAAAGTTATGACAGACCCATTCGTTGGTAAATTAACATTCTTCCGTGTATATTCTGGTACATTAAACTCAGGTTCTTATGTACAAAATGCTACTAAAGGTAAACGTGAACGTGTTGGACGTATTTTACAAATGCATGCCAACTCACGTGAAGAGATTTCAACAGTTTACTCTGGTGATATCGCTGCTGCAGTAGGTTTAAAAGATACTACAACGGGTGACACTTTATGTGACGAGAAGAACCAAGTAATCTTAGAATCTATGGAATTCCCGGAACCAGTTATTCACTTATCTGTTGAGCCTAAATCTAAAGCTGACCAAGATAAAATGACGAACGCTCTTGTAAAATTACAAGAAGAGGATCCGACTTTCCACGCGCATACTGATCCGGAAACTGGACAAGTTATTATCGGTGGTATGGGTGAGTTACACTTAGATATCTTAGTTGACCGTATGAAACGTGAATTTAAAGTTGAAGCAACAGTTGGTGCGCCAATGGTATCTTACCGTGAAACGTTCAAAACAACTGCAGCTGTTCAAGGTAAATTCTCACGTCAATCTGGTGGTCGTGGACAATATGGTGACGTTCATATCGAATTCTCACCAAACGAAGTTGGCGGCGGATTCGTATTCGAAAACGCTATCGTCGGAGGGGTAGTTCCACGTGAATATATTCCTTCAGTTGAAGCAGGTCTTAGAGATTCTATGGAAAACGGTGTATTAGCTGGTTATCCATTAATCGACGTTAAAGCGAAATTATTCGATGGTTCTTACCATGATGTCGATTCATCTGAGATGGCCTTCAAAGTAGCTGCTTCATTAGCACTTAAAGAAGCTGCTAAAAAATGTGATCCTGTAATTTTAGAACCTATGATGAAGGTAGAAATAGTTATGCCTGAGGAATACATGGGAGATATTATGGGTGACGTAACAAGCCGTCGTGGACGTGTTGAAGGTATGGAAGCTCGTGGTAACGCTCAAGTTGTTCGTGCATTCGTACCATTAGCAGAAATGTTCGGTTACGCGACTAACTTACGTTCTAATACGCAAGGTCGCGGTACTTACTCAATGGTATTTGATCACTATGAAGAAGTGCCTAAATCAATTGCTGAAGACATCATTAAGAAAAACAAAGGTGAATAATCTGTATTTATTATGCATTCGTGCTTAATATATTGCAATTTATCACTAAATGTTTTATAAATGAATTATGAATTCCCTCATGAGGGTGAGAATCCCTCATGAGTAATAAATACTATTAACTTAAAACTAAGGAGAGATTTCAAAATGGCTAAAGAAAAATTTGATCGCTCGAAAACACATGCCAATATTGGTACAATCGGTCACGTTGACCACGGTAAAACTACTTTAACAGCTGCTATCGCAACTGTTTTATCAAAAAAATTAGGTGGAGAAGCTCGTTCTTACGACCAAATCGATAACGCACCTGAAGAAAAAGAACGTGGTATCACAATCAATACTTCACACATCGAGTATGAAACTGACAAACGTCACTATGCTCACGTTGACTGCCCAGGTCACGCGGACTACGTTAAAAACATGATCACTGGTGCTGCTCAAATGGACGGCGGTATCTTAGTAGTATCTGCTGCTGATGGTCCAATGCCACAAACTCGTGAACATATCCTTTTATCACGTAACGTTGGTGTACCAGCATTAGTAGTATTCTTAAACAAAGTTGACATGGTTGACGATGAAGAATTATTAGAATTAGTTGAAATGGAAGTTCGTGACTTATTATCTGAATATGACTTCCCTGGTGACGATGTACCTGTAATCGCTGGATCTGCTTTAAAAGCATTAGAAGGCGTTGAAGAGTACGAAGACAAAATCATGGAATTAATGGACGCAGTTGATGAGTACATCCCAACTCCAGAACGTGATTCTGACAAACCATTCATGATGCCAGTTGAGGACGTATTCTCAATCACTGGTCGTGGTACAGTTGCAACTGGACGTGTTGAGCGTGGACAAGTTAAAGTTGGTGAAGAAGTTGAAATCATTGGTTTAACTGAAGAGCCATCAAAAACTACAGTTACAGGTGTAGAAATGTTCCGTAAATTATTAGATTACGCTGAAGCTGGAGATAACATCGGTGCTTTATTACGTGGTGTTTCTCGTGAAGACGTACAACGTGGACAAGTATTAGCTAAACCAGGTTCAATTACTCCACATACTAAATTCAAAGCTGAAGTTTACGTATTATCTAAAGAAGAGGGTGGACGTCATACTCCATTCTTCACTAACTACCGCCCTCAGTTCTACTTCCGTACAACTGACGTAACTGGTGTAGTTAACTTACCAGAAGGTACTGAAATGGTAATGCCTGGAGATAACATCGAAATGAACGTTGAATTAATTTCTCCAATCGCGATTGAAGACGGAACTCGTTTCTCAATTCGTGAAGGTGGACGTACTGTAGGATCAGGCGTTGTATCTGTAATCGAAAAGTAATAATCACTTTTTGTGATATAGAAAAAGCTATGAGGCGTGCCTCATAGCTTTTTTTTATTTTAGTTCATTCATTTTTTGTATGAGTGCTAAGAATATTTTGGGACCATTTAACAGACCATTTTCATCCATATCAAACTTTGGATGATGATGAGGATAATCTGCTTGTATTGCCGTGTTTTTTACTCCAGTATTAAAGTAACATCCCGGACGTTCTTTTAAGAAATAAGCGAAGTCTTCACCGCCTAAACTAGGAGCGGTAGTAACAACATTATTGATGGATGAAATGTTTTTAGCAATATTCTTGAGCCATAATGTTTCTTTCTCGCTATTGACAAGTGCAGGATATCCGTGGGTGTATTCAAGATTAATTTCTACATTGAAGCTTTTTTCTATTCCATTGGAAATTTCATGCAATCGCTGAATAATTACATTTTTGATCTCCTCTTTGTATGTGCGTACTGTACCTGTTAATGTAACACGATCTGCAATAACATTAAACGCATCTCCACCTTTAAACTCACCAATGGTTACAACGCCCGTCTCTATAGGATCTACGCTGCGTGATATGATTGTCTGAAGCTGAGAGATTAAGTGGCTTGCTGCTACTATAGAATCATGTGTTACATGAGGTGTCGCACCATGTCCACCTTTACCTTGTATAGTAATCTTCAATGAATCTGCATGACCGTATGACGGTCCTGTAATAAAGCCAACGTCACCGGTTTCCATACTGCTAGATGAATGTGTACCAAACACGAAGTCTACACCTTCTAATATCCCAGCTTCAATCATGGACTTTGCACCGCCAGGCAGCACTTCTTCAGCATGCTGGAAGCATAATATAACATTCCCTTTAATTTCGGATTCATATTTCTTTAAAATTTTTGCAGTAATCAGTAACATTGCAGTATGCCCGTCATGACCACATGCATGCATTACGCCTTGCACTCGTGAGCGATAAGGTACATCTTTTTGATCATTAATTGGTAATGCATCAAAGTCTGCTCTGAGTAATACTGTTGGTCCATCGCCTTGTCCTGAAAGTTTACCGTATAGGCCATATCCTCCGACATTTGTTACTATTGGAATATTAAGTTCAGTTAAATAATCTTCGATAAATTTAGAAGTATTTTTTTCTTGAAAAGAGAGTTCCGGATTCATATGTAAGTAACGTCTAATTTCTATAAGTTCTTCCCTATAGTTAATGACCTCATCTGTCCAGCTCATTATTTATCCTCCTTGTTGAAAAAGTCTTCAGTCGCTTGTAAAAATACTTTAAGGGCATTGAGCATGCCCGTCTCATCAATATCAAATTTCGGGTGATGATGTGGGAAATCGGCTTTAAAGTTTTCGTTACGTGTCCCTGTATAGAAGAAAGAACCCGGAACACGTTGTAAATAGTAAGAGAAATCTTCTCCGCCAAGAGAAGGTTTTAGTTCGACAAGTTCCTCGATATCTTCTATCTTTCTCGCGGCATTAACAATAAGGTCAGTCTCATTGATAGTATTTACTACAGGTGGATAGCCTTTACTATACTTAAGTTCATAAGTAATACCCATCGTAGTAACCAGTCCTTCGAGACATCTTTTTAATTCATCTATCATCAATCTTTGTGTCGTCGGATTAAATGTTCTTATCGTACCGGCTATTTTAGCACTATCAGGGATGACATTATTTTGGTCTCCAGCTTGTAGCTGTGTTACGGATATGACAGCAGGTGTAGTAGCGCTTGTTTTACGTGAAACGATATACTGAAGATCATTACAGAGTCTAATAGTAGCAGCAACAGGATCGATTGTAGTGTCAGGATGTGCAGCATGTCCACCTTTCCCGTTTATTGTAATCCAGAAATCATCAGGTATGCCAGTTGCAGTGCCGTATTTATAGCCTAATTTTCCTACTTCTAGATCACTGGAGACGTGTTGACCAATGATAGCATCTACGCCTTTCAAACAATTGTCCGCAATCATTTGTATCGCGCCACCAGGGTCTACTTCTTCAGCATGCTGGTGTATAAAAACAAGATTCCCGTTTATTTTATCGAAGTTCTTTGCAAGAATCTTTGCAGTGATCATAAGTATGGCTGTGTGTGCATCATGTCCACAAGCATGCATCACGCCAGGGACTTGCGATTTATAAGGTGCATCTTTCTCATCTTGTATTGGTAATGCATCAAAATCTGCACGTATCGCAAGCGTCGGAAGTGATTCATCTTTGATTAACCGACCGACAACGCCTCTACCACCGACATTACGTTCTACTGTAATACCTTGCTCCTCAAGAAATGCTGCGATATACTCAGGTGTTTTTTCTTCTTGGAAAGAGAGTTCCGGGTGCATGTGCAAATGTCTTCTTATTGCTACTAATTCATCATAGTATTCATTGACTAGGGTTATCATACACATGCTCCTCTTTTAATATACATAAGAATAACTTTACAGCATCAATCATTGCCTGTTCATCAAAGTCAAAGAGTGGATGATGATGAGGTGCAGTTATCCCTTTTGCTTTATTTCCTGCTGCTGTTAAGAAGAATGCACCTGGTTTATGCTGTATGTAGTATGAAAAGTCTTCACCAATCATCAATTGCTCTGTTTCTTTGTATTCAATACCTGCATGTTGTGCAGCACGCTGTATGACTTCTACAGATTGCGTGTCATTAATAACAGCAGGATAGCCATCGATATAATTGAATGTGTACGTTGCTCCTTTAGCTGCAGTAATGCCTTTAATCTCTCTGTCCATCGCTTTCTTAATCAGTGCCTTAACTTCAGGATTAAAAGTCCGTACTGTACCTGTACAATAAGCGCTATCACTGATGACGTTAAAAGTATCGCCTGCGACGACTTTACCTATTGTCAGGACAGCTTGTTCAGTGGGGGCCACATTACGTGAAACGATTGTCTGCAAATTGATAATGAGTTCGGCTAGAACAACAATGGCGTCTACTGTTGTATCGGGGTGAGCTCCATGACCTCCCTTTCCTTGCACAGTAATATGAAATGTATCTGGGCTAGCCATTAGCGCACCATTTCTTGAATAGATAGCACCCTGTTCATAAGGAGACCATAGATGATTACCATAAACTTTATCAACACCGGCTAGTGCTCCATCATTCACCATATCATGTGCACCACCTGGGGCGACTTCTTCAGCAAATTGAAAAATTAGCGTGACCGAACCTGTTATTAATTCATAAGTTGAATTTAGAAGTCTTGCAACAGAGAGTAAAATTGAAGTATGTCCGTCATGTCCACAAGCATGCATAACGCCATCATTTTTAGAACGATAATCTACATCTTTCTGGTCTTGTATCGGCAGTGCATCAAAGTCCGCACGTAGAGCGATAGATGGTCCTTCACCATTTGATATGTTTGCTACAATACCTTTACCACCCACATGTTCTCTAATTTTGAAATGTTTGAGATGCGTTAAAGAATTTAATATGTATGCGTATGTCTTTTCTTCATGAAAACTAATTTCAGGATGTTGATGAAGATATCTTCTGATCTCCACCATCTTATCAAAATCATTAGCGATTAATTGTTCAATGTCCATTTCAACGCTCCTTACTTTAAAAAAATTTAATATTTCTAGTGTATCAAAAAGTTTAGAATATTTAAACTTCTTAACACCAAAATTTCAATAGTGCGTTCATTAGAACTCCTAAAATAGTTGTGTTATGATGATAGTGAAAATGAAAAGGGGTGTCAATTTATGACTAAAGCTTTACAATCGTTCTTAACGGAGCGTTTAGACGAACTAAAGGACAATGGTTTATACAATGAAATTAATGTAGTACAAGGACCAAATGGTGCTAAAATTAAGATTGATGGTAAAGAACTTATCAACTTATCTTCTAATAACTATTTAGGGTTAGCAACACATGAGCGTTTAAAGAAAGTTGCAAAAGAAGTGGTAGATTCTCATGGCGTAGGTGCGGGGGCAGTTCGTACGATTAATGGTACTTTAGACTTACATGTGCAATTAGAAGAGAAATTAGCAGAGTTCAAAGGGACAGAAGCTGCGATTGTATATCAATCTGGTTTCAACTGTAACATGGCTGCTATTAGCGCAGTAATGGACAAAAATGATGCAATTCTTTCTGATGAATTAAACCACGCTTCAATCATTGATGGTTGTCGTTTGTCAAAAGCGAAAGTTATTCGTGTTAATCACTCGGATATGGCTGATTTACGTATAAAAGCAAAAGAAGCGGTTGAGTCTGGTTTATACAATAAAGTGATGTATATTACTGATGGTGTTTTCTCAATGGATGGAGATGTTGCAAAACTCCCTGAAATCGTAGAAATTGCTGAAGAATTTGGATTAATTACGTATGTAGATGATGCACATGGATCAGGTGTTATGGGTAAAGGGGCAGGAACAGTTAAGCACTTTGGTCTTCAAGATAAGATTGACTTCCAAATCGGGACATTATCTAAAGCAATCGGCGTCGTAGGTGGATATGTAGCAGGAACTAAAGATTTAATCGACTGGTTAAAAGTGGCTTCACGACCATTCTTATTCTCTACTTCTCTAGCACCAGCTGATACACGTGCAATTACGGAAGCAGTAACAATACTTATGGAATCTACAGAATTACATGATAAATTATGGGAAAATGGAGACTACTTAAAAGCAGGGTTAGAAAAATTAGGCTTTGATATCGGTCATTCTGAAACACCCATCACACCATGTATTATCGGTGATGAGAAGACAACTCAAGAATTCTCTAGACGTTTAATGGAAGAAGGCGTATATGCAAAATCTATCGTCTTCCCAACAGTGCCACGTGGAACAGGGCGTGTACGTAACATGCCGACAGCAGCACATACGAAAGAAATGCTTGAAGAAGCGTTAGCAATCTATGAGCGAGTAGGGAAAGAATTAAACATTATTAAATAGTTTATTGGCTGGAGTGCACCTCCAGCTTTTTTATATATGTTCATGTAAAAAGATAAATAAATGTATTCTTATGGTGGACATGTAAGCGTTTTTAATATAGAATCTAGGGGGTAATAGTCAATATATTAATTATTTGTTCGTTTCGGGAATACAGTTGTATAAGGGGAGAATGAAATGGAAAAGATTATGATTACGGGTGCTTTGGGTCAAATTGGTACAGAATTAACATTAAAATTAAGAGAAATCTATGGGGTGGATAATGTATTAGCTACTGATTTACGTCATCCTGAAGCAGGTGCTAAAGTATTAGAAGGGCCATTTGAAGAACTAGATGTAACGGATGCTGAGCGCATGGATAAATTAGCTTCAGACTTTAATGCTGACACGATTATGCATATGGCAGCACTCTTATCCGCAACAGCTGAAAAGGATCCGGTATTTGCGTGGAACTTAAATATGGGCGGCTTACTTAACGCTTTGGAAGTTGCACGTAAATATAATATGCAATTCTTTACACCGTCTTCGATTGGTGCATTTGGACCAAGTACACCAGCTGACAACACACCACAAGTTACAGTTCAACGTCCTACAACAATGTACGGTGTAAATAAAGTTTCTGGTGAGTTATTATGTGACTATTACTTCCACCGCTTTAATGTGGATACGCGTGGCGTACGTTTCCCGGGACTTATCTCACATGTCAAAGAACCGGGTGGTGGTACAACGGATTATGCAGTAGAGATTTACTTCAAAGCAATTCGTGAAGGTAAATATACTTCATACATAAACAGTGGTACTTTCATGGATATGATGTTTATGGATGATGCGATTGATGCAATTATTAAGTTAATGGAGGCACCTTCTAAAAACCTAAAAGACCGTAATGCTTTTAATGTAACTGCAATGAGTGTTGATCCGGAAATGATTGCTGCAAGCATTCGTAAATTAGTGCCAGACTTCGAACTTGATTATGATGTAGATCCAGTGCGTGAAGGTATTGCACAAAGCTGGCCAGACTCAATTGATGCAACAGAAGCAAAGAAACAGTGGGGATTTGATCCTAAGTTTGATTTAGATGCAATGACGAAGGAAATGTTAAATGCAATTAAATTAAAAGAAAATAAATAATTGATGAATCTTATAAAAATCCAAAGAAATGAGTAGTATCAGCTACCCATCTCTTTGGATTTTTTTAATAGCATAATGGAAGCGTTTTAATTGTATATAAGAATTAGAATTTTCTAAAAACTTATTGAAAAAGGAATTTGGAGTTGCTATACTAAGTGACATTAATAATAAATTTTGAAGGGATTGGATGAAATGGTAGTAGTATTTGAAGTGGAAGAACGAATGCACAAACAGCAAAAACCTAATCCTGAAAACTTAGGATTTGGTAAGTTTTTTACAGATTATATGTTTTCAATGGATTACTCAAATGAAGAAGGTTGGCATAACAAAAAAATTATCCCTTATCAAGAAATCTCCATGAGCCCTGCTTCACAAGTGCTTCATTATGGTCAGGCAGTATTTGAAGGGCTGAAAGCTTACAAGACGCAACACGGTGTTCAGTTATTTCGACCTGATCAAAATTTTAAACGAATGAATCAATCATGTGAGCGTTTAGAAATACCCCAGATAGATGTTGAAGAAATGGTACAAGCGCTCAAACAGCTTGTTGAACTCGAGAAAGATTGGATTCCAAGTGGTGCAGGTCAATCTTTATACATTAGACCGATTGTATTTGCGAATGAACCTTTCCTAGGTGTACGACCAGCGATCAGCTATAAATTTCTGGTTCTTTTATCTCCAGTCGGTGCATATTATGGTGGTGGGCAATTAACGCCAACGAAAATCTATGTTGAAGATGAATATGTTAGAGCTGTTAGAGGTGGTGTGGGATTTGCTAAAGCAGCAGGAAACTATGCTGCAAGTTTAATTGCACAGTCTAGAGCTGAAAAATTAGGCTATGATCAAGTGTTGTGGCTAGATGGTGTAGAACAGGCTTATATTGAAGAAGTAGGAAGTATGAATATTTTCTTTGTTATCAACAATAAACTCGTTACACCTGAACTGAATGGTAGTATATTACCGGGGATTACACGAAAATCTATTTTAGAGCTTGCAGAGCATCTAGGGTACGAAGTGGAAGAGCGCCGCATTAGTATCCAGGAGGTTGTGGATAATGCAAAGAATGGTAGTTTAACAGAAGTATTCGGTGCAGGAACAGCAGTCGTTATCTCACCGGTTGGCGAGATTAAATATAAAGATGATGTATTGACGATTGGTGATGGCAATACAGGTAAGATTACTGAAGAACTATATAGTGCTTATACTAGTATTCAAAGTGGTTCGAAAGAAGATCCGTTTGGATGGTGTGTATCAGCAGAATAATTATTAAGGAGTGGTTCAACTATGGATATTCATATTTGTAACGATAAAGAAGGTCATATTATGTAAAAACTAAAAATAGGAGTGGATGATTATGGAACATGAGATGAGTAGAAAAGACTATTTTAAAGATCGATTCGAAAAGGGAGCACAAGGTATCTCGGCAGGAATCTTTGTAGCGCTCGGGGTAGGAATGTTATTGAAGTCAATTGGAGGTTTATTGCATATTGATTTATTAGTTCTTTTCGGTACGATTTCGATGTTAATTTTAGCACCGGCACTAGGAGGAGCTATCGCTTATAGTTTAGGCGCAAATGGAATTACATTAGTTTCTGCTATGGTTGCTGCAACAATCGGTGGTAATGCACTGAAAGAAGTAGATGGAGCTTTTACAATCCAGACAGGACTACCTATCGGAGCAATTATCGGTGCAATCGTAGCAACTTATGTCGGTAAGAAAGTAACCGGAAAGACCATTCTCGATATGATGGCAGTGCCAGTATCTGCAGTGCTTGCTGGTAGTTTAGTAGGTTATTATCTAGCACGCGTTGTGGAACCTGCATTAGTTGTTATTTCGAAATCAATCGCTCAATCTGTAGAAGGACAACCACTCATCTCGTCTGTAGTGATCGCGCTCGTATTTGCAGTTATCGTAATGACCCCAGCATCGTCAGCAGCACTGGTTATTGTCTTACAACTTGATCCAGCATCTTCTGCGGCAGCACTCGTCGGTATCTCAGCACAATTCGTCGGATACACAGCGATGGGGCTAAAGGATAATGATCTAGGTGGCTTCTTAGCGCAACTCGTGTGTACGCCTAAGGTTCAGTTCCCGAACATTGTAAACAACCCTAAAATTACGATTGCGCCTCTCGTAGCATCTGCAATCAGTGGTCCAGTTGCAATTCTGTGGTTTAAGCTGGGCGTACCCTATGAAATTGGTGGTATCGGTTTATGCGGCTTCATCGCACCGATGCAAATTTTAAATGATCAAGGCATTGTCGCATTTACGCAGTTTATGATTGCAGGCGTCTTTCTACCGCTTGTCGTAACGTATGTATTACACTACGGTGTTGCACGACGTTTTAATCATGTGAAAGCAGGGGACTTAACTTTAGAAATCAAATAAATAAAATATCTCGCTCAAGTTAGAGTGAGATATTTTTGCGTGAAAAGGTTATAAAATAATAAAAGTGAAGTTAGGGAGTAGACAAAAATTATGACGAAATTAATCATTTTTGATAAAGATGGGACATTAATGAAATTAGGACATCCGGTGGTGAAGTTAGCTGATGATTTGATCAATGAATTTTCAGTGCGTACAGATATTCATGTGCCAAAATCTGAAATAAAAGACGCATTCGGTATTGTCGATGATCATGTTGATAAATTGATTGGTGCAAAAACAACAAAGGCAATCGTATCCAGTTTAGAAAAGCTTCCGAATGGTGATGCGATGGCCAGCTGGTTACTTAAAAAGATTGAATATGCAACATCTAATGATGAAGCGGAAGGCATAGAAATTATTGAAGGTGTCGAGGAAACATTGAAATCTCTACATGATAAAGGTTATCTTCTTGCTATCGTATCAGCAGATGACAATGCATCGATGGATTTATTCATAGATAAGTATGGTATTCGTGAATATTTCGATAAGATTATTACGAGTGATTCATCAGATTATCATAAACCACAAAAAGAGTTGGTGCAGCTTATAATGGATGAGTTAAATGTTGAAAAAGAGGATACGATGATGGTAGGAGATACTGAGATGGATGTTGAACTTGGTCAGAATGCTGAAGTCAGAAAAATAGTAGGCGTATTATCAGGCTCTGGTGATGCACAAGATTTGCGAAATGCGGATATAGTATTAAATAGTGTGGCTGAGATTGTTGATAGGTTAGGGTTATAAACCAATATAAAAATGGTGCGGTAATGTTTTACCGTACCATTTTTAATATTTATCTTTTATGCATTGCACGATGTGTGTGGATCACTTTAGCAATCTTCTCAATCACTGGATCAAGTGAATCGATATCACCATATACATCATATTCATTGATATTAATTCTTACGACAGGGCATGCATTGAAGTTCTCAATCCATTCGACATAACGCGCATATAATGCACGCCAATAAGTTTCATCTGTTTCGATTTCCATTTGACGACCACGTTCCGCGATACGATTAATCACATCTTCATAATCGCTTTCTAAGAAGATTAAACAGTCGGGTTGCGGGAAGTATGGTGTCATTACCATTGCTTCGTATAACTGATAATAAGTTGCGAAGTCTTCTTTCGTCATCGTGCCGCCTTCTTCATGCATCTTAGCAAAGATATCTACATCTTCATAGATGGAGCGATCCTGTATAAAACCGCCGCCATATTCAAACATACGTTTTTGTTCTTTAAAACGTTCTGCAAGAAAATAGATTTGTAAATGAAAGCTCCAGCGATCAAAATCATTGTAGAATTTTTCTAAGTAAGGATTGTTATCTACTTTTTCAAAAGAAGTTCTGAAGTTTAGCTTCTCAGCCAGTGCTTTTGTTAACGAACTTTTTCCGACTCCGACAGTACCTGCAATAGTGATGATTGCATCATTAGGGATTGTATACATATTAAGCTCCTATAATATCTTTTATTTGTTGTACGATATACTCATAATCAGCTGCATTATTTACAAAGTCCGTATCACTTGTATCGATAAGTATCGTCTGATGATCATGTTTCATTGATTCATATACACGTCTATAATCCTCGGTTAACTTTAATAAATAATCATCTTCGATATGAGATTCAAAGTCACGATTACGTAGCTGAATGCGTTGTTTAAGTACATCTAGATCTGCTGTTAAGAACACAGTAACGTCAGGTCTGCGAACTTCTCGTGTCAATATATCGTAAATTTCTTCGAACATCTTATATTCTTTATCATTTAAAGTGTTGTTTGCGAATACTTTATTTTTAAGAATATGATAATCGCTAACTACAGATATATCATTTGATAATTCTGTTAAAACCTTATATCTGTTGCACAGGAAAAACATTTCTGTCTGAAAGCTCCACTTATCGATATCTTCATAAAAGTCAGATAAGAAAGGATTTTCTTCAACGATTTCATAGATGGGGGTTAAATTTAAAGTGGATGATAGCTTCTTAGTCAGTGAACTTTTGCCGACACCGATCGGTCCTTCTATTGCTATAAATAAAGGTGCCATATTTCTCTCCTCGAATGTTAAAATAAAATAGTATTTGTATTGTACCATAAAATAAATAAGGCGGATGAAGAAATGAATCATGAAATCTTTATGCAGATGGCGATTGATGAAGCAAAAAAAGCATATAAAATCAATGAAGTACCTATTGGAGCAATCGTTGTAAAGCATGGGGAAGTTATTGGCCGTGGCCATAATTTACGAGAATCGTTACAAAATCCACTGATGCATGCAGAAGTTGTTGCGATAAATGAAGCAAGTAAAAATATTGGCTCATGGCGTTTAGAGGAATGTGTATTGTATGTGACACTTGAACCTTGTGTAATGTGTAGCGGAGCAATTGTAATGAGTAGGATTCCGACTGTCGTATACGGTGCTCATGATGCAAAAGGTGGTTGCAGTGGATCGCTCATGAACTTGTTGCATGAATCACGATTCAATCATCAGGCAACAGTAATTGCAGGTATCAAACATGAAGAATGCAGTCTATTGCTTAAAGATTTCTTTAAAACACTTAGAAATAATAAATTACTCGAGAAGAATAAGAAACTAAAAGAGTAACATCTTTAGATAAAAGTCACTGAATTTGATACACTGTATGTATTAATAATAGGAGATGAAATGATGATTAGACTAATCGCAACAGATATGGATGGTACATTATTGAATAGTGCGCATGAAATCTCAGAAGAAAATATTCAAGCGATTAAATATGCACAATCGAAAGGTGTCACTGTGGCTATTGCGACGGGACGCGCATTCTATGAAGCAAATACGCCTGTGAAACCAACTGGACTTAAAGTCCCTTTTATTTGTCTGAATGGGGCAGAAGTACGCGATGAAGCCTTCAATATAATATACACTTCTAAGATTAGTGATGAACAGATTAGGCTCATCACAGAAACTCTTAAAAAACATCATCTATACTATCAGGTATATACGAGTGCACGTATCTATACTGAAGATAAAGAGAAGGATCTTGAAATTTACATAGATATTGCGGAGAAAATGGGGCATACTCCAGATGTTGAAAAGATTCGTAAATCAATACAAAAGCGTATAGATAACGGCTCTTTAAAAGAAGTCGATAGTTATGAAGAAATATATAAACGTGAGGGTGAGGTTGTTCTGAAATTCCTGGCGTTTTCTAGTGATTTGTCAAAGATAGATGCAGCAAAGGCTGAACTTGCTGAATATAATAGTTTAGCAATATCATCATCATCAAGAGGGAATATAGAAATTACGCATACTAATGCACAAAAAGGAATTGCATTGGAATCCATATGTGAAAAACTGAATATTACGATGGATGAAGTGATGGCCATTGGTGATAACTTAAATGATGTTTCAATGTTAGAACGTGCTAAATATTCATTCGCTATGTCTAATGGAGCAGAGGAAGTTAAGCAGGTTGCTAAATACATGGCCGGGGACAATGAAGAAAGCGGTGTAGGACGCGCAATTATGCAAGTTATGAATGGAGAAATAAAATAAGCAGCCGTCTGGCTGCTTATTTTATTTGCCTGATTACTGTTGCAGGAATGCCTGCAACGACAGCATTATCTGGTATGTCTTTTGTTACAACTGCACCGCTCGCAATAACGACATTATTACCTATCTTTACACCTGGATTAATGATACTGCGTCCACCAATCCAGCAATTATCACCAATCACAACAGACTTTGCATACTCTAAACCGCTATTACGTTGAATAGGATCAATCGGATGAGTGGCTGTATAGATATGCACACCTGGAGCTATCATACAGTTATCGCCAATTGTAACTGACGCGCCATCTAAAATCGTTAAATCATGATTTGAATAAAAGTTTTCACCTAAGTGAATATTATAGCCATAATCAACACGTATATTTGCTTCGACATGAATGTGCTCGCCCGTGGTTCCGAAGATTTCTTTAATGAGCTGACAGCGAGCATTTACTTCATCTTCTGGCAGATTATTGTAACGACGTGTCATAAGCTTTGCATTCATTCTATCGTGCGCAAGTTGTGCGTCAGAGGGATTATATATAGCACCTTGTAGCATCTTTTCTTTTTCAGTGAGCATATTATTTATTATACGTCAGACGTGCAAAGGCATCATGCTGATGAATAGATTCTTCATTGCGACATTCAATTGTAAAACCTGTAACGAAATCAAGTTCTACTAAATCAGCTGCAATTAATCGTAATAAATCTTCGACAAAACGTGGGTTTTCATATGCACGTTCCGTTACTGATTTTTCATCTGTACGTTTTAATATTGGGTATAGCATTGAACTAGCGTTGACTTCCATCGCTTCTAAGATGCGTTCTTTGAAGTTTGCTGGTAATTCACCTTCTGGTGCAAAGTCAGCTTTAACTGTCACGATACCGCGTTGGTTATGAGCAGAGTATTCGCTGATTTCTTTAGAGCATGGGCAAAGTGTTGTTACCATTGCAGTCAATGTTAACGATTTATTAACTGTCGTATCACCTTCAACTGTCATAGAAAAACGTGTATCAGCATGTCCGATTGCACGTAGGTTTGTTACTGGACTGAAACGGTCAAAGAACCATTTTGCATCTACATCAACAGTCGCATCTTTTTGATGCATTACTGTCTGTAAAGTAATTAATACTGTTTTTAATGTATCGAAATCAAGCGATAAACCATTATCATAATGGGCTTCAACTGATTCTAAAATACGGCTCATGTTAATGCCTTTTTCATCTTTAGCCAAATGTGTAGATAGGCTAAATGTTCCTGCTGTTTGATAACCATCCAGTCGGACAGGATATGTTAAATTTTTAATACCTACATGATCGATTTCAAATAAAAAATCTTTTTTCGAACTTTGCAGGTCTGTCATCTTTTCTTTCTCAGTAGGTTTATTCCCTTTAATAGGATCTACCGAACCGAAATGTTTCCATCGACCTTCACGTGTATTTAAATTATATTGATCCATCTCATTCTCCTAATTAAACTTCGTATTCGTAGAAGCGTTCTTTTCGAAGCCACATATCTTGTGCCGCTTCTGCTTCTTGTGTATTTGCCGCTAAATTTTCTAGCATTGGTCCTGTTTGCGATGCATGTGCACCTAATACATTCATCTTTCTTTCTTCATAACCCGTAATATCATATTCAACATTTGGTTCTCCGATATTCTCAACAGTATCATTACTAAAAGCGACTAAATGTAATTTAGGCTTTTCACCCTCCATACGACGCACCGCTTCAACTACTGCATCTGCTGTAGCTTCGTGGTCTGGATGTACAGAGTAACCTGGATAGAACGAAATAATTTTTGAAGGATTTAATTCATTGATTAATCCTGTTACCATGTCGACTAAGTCATCTAATAATTCAAATTCTAATGTCTTATCACGGTAACCCATTTTGCGTAAGTCGGTAATTCCCATTACGCGACAAGCTTCTTCTAGTTCTTTCTCACGAATCTTTGGTAATGATTCACGGGTTGCGAATGGCGGATTCCCTAGGTTTCTCCCCATTTGCCCTAGTGTTAAGCATGCATAAGTAACTGGCGTGCCTGCATCTATATGTTTCATAATCGTACCTGATACACCGAATGCTTCATCATCCGGATGAGGGAAGATTACGAGCACTTGTCTTTCTTGTTCCATCATCATTTCCCCCTTAAACCTCAAATGGCGTTTCGCTTATTTCAAGAGCTGCGGCAAGCTGACCTTGATAGTTTAAACCAGCCATTAAAAAACGGCCTTCTTCGTCAATTTCAAAGTGTGTTAAACCTTGTACATAAATCCAGCCACTATTTAATTTCAAACCGACACGGAAAGGTTCTTTTCCGCCGCCAGTAATAATCCCTTGAATATATGATACTTGAATATTACGTAAGAATGTACCTGCATTGAACACTTTTTGATCAAAGTGACTTGCATAAGCACCATTCGTTGTTTCTACATGTAAATAGACAGGTTTCTCTTGAAATTGATTCAATAGCTCCTGTACTTGTTGTTTGTCGATTAGTTCCATCTTCATTACTCCTCAAAGTTTATACTAAACTATTTTACTAAATAAATTGTAAAAATTATACCTTTTGAGCTTGTATAAGAAAAAAAGACATAAAAAAACTGAGCGACATCCGTACTTATAATGCAGTACGCTCGAACTAACGGCGTTCCACGCTCAGGCACGAGTTAAATCAAAAAAGATGACTGGAAACAAAGAACATTTCCTGCCATCTTTTCATAATATTACTCATGTCACAATCTTTTTTTTACACTTCTTTAGTTGTTACTTCAATCTTCTCAACGTTATTGTAAGCACCATGCTGTACTGGTCCTACAAATTCGTTCATTTTCCATCCGTGTTTAATTGCTGATGCGACAAATCCTTTAGCAGCAATTACCGCTTCACATGGAGATTTACCTAATGCTAAGTTTGCTGTTGTAGCAGCGGCAAATGTACAACCTGCACCGTGATTATATGATGATTGGAATTTATCAGTTGTCAGTAATGTATAATTATCACCATCGTAATATAAATCTAATGCTTTATCAGATTCTAAAGCTTTTCCACCTTTGATAATAACGTGTTTTGCACCACGTTGATGAATGATTTCAGCAGCTTCTTTCATTTGTTCGATTGTTGTTAGTTTACCTAAACCAGATAATTGACCTGCTTCGAACAAGTTCGGTGTCACAATTGTAGCAAGTGGTAATAAATATTTAATCATAGCATCCGTGTTGCCAGGATTAAGCACTTCATCTTCCCCTTTGCATACCATAACAGGATCCACTACGAAATACGCAGCATCAGAATCTTCAAAAGCTTTGGCCGCACGCTGGATGATTTCTTCGGTTCCTAACATACCTGTTTTAATGGCATCAGGGCCGATAGATAATGCAGTTTTAATTTGTTTATCTAATAATTCAATTGGCAGTGGTGTAACATCATGGCCCCAAGTTTCTGGATCCATTGCGACTACAGCGGTTAATGCCACCATACCGTATGTGTTATATTCCTGGAAAGTTTTTAAGTCAGCTTGCATACCAGCTCCGGCACTTGTATCAGATCCGGCAATTGTTAAAATCTTTTTTAAGCTCATTTTCATTTCCCCTATTCTTGTTTGTTTGTTAATATCATATCATGAATACGTTTAATTCAAAATGATATATTTATAATATATATGAGGTGGATAGTATGGAATGGGAGCAGATTTTTCATGGAATTAAAGAGAAATATAATTTTAATGAAATGGATGAAATATTAGAAAAAGCATATGCAACACAGACAGTATATCCAGCACGTGAGAATATATATAATGCGTTTAAGTTTACGCCATTTAATGACGTTAAAGTTGTAATTATAGGTCAAGATCCTTATCATGGTCCAAATCAGGCACATGGCTTGGCCTTTTCTGTAATGAATGGGACAAAACTTCCGCCATCATTACGTAACATGTACCAGGAGCTGGAAAACGATTTAAACATTCGAAGACATACAGGTGAATTGACAGGATGGGCATATGAAGGTGTGTTATTATTGAATAATGTATTGACTGTTTTAGGTGGTCAGGCACATTCGCATAAAGGTATTGGGTGGGAGCAGTTTACAACTGAAATTATAAAAGCTGTTTCGCAATATAGAGAAAATGTGGTCTTCATACTATGGGGTAAACCAGCACAGAAACTTGAGCCTTTAATTGATAAGACGAAACATAAAGTCATTAAAAGTGTCCATCCAAGTCCGTTGAGTGCCTACAGAGGATTCTTTGGATCAAAACCATATAGTCAGACGAATGAATATTTAGTTGCACACAATAAGACGCCAATAGACTGGGGAAGGGAGGATGTTCAGTGAACGATAAACTCATTCAGAAATTGTCCGAAGAAGTTGAAGCGCTTAAACGCGCTTCAACTGTTGTAGAATTTAATAAACATCTCTATGCGATAGAAATGATGGCAAATATCGGACAAAGCGAAACGAAATCAATACCTAAACCTGCATATATGGCTGCAGAATCACCACCAGTAAAACAAACCGGACCGCACGAAGCGATTTCACCAGAAGAACTGAAGATGATGGGTGCTAAAGTTGTATCGAATGATAGTAAGATTAAAACAGATGATGGTTTTGGTAATGGAGATTCAATCTTTGATTTTTAATAAATAGGAGGGCATTAACATGAAATTATTCTTGATTATAGGTGCATTTAACGCAATGTTAGCAGTGGCACTTGGTGCATTCGGTGCACATGGTTTAGAGGGTAAGTTAAGTGAGAAGTACATGGATATATGGGATAAAGCGACGGCGTATCAAATGTATCATGCACTTGGTATTATTGCGATTGCAATTTTAAATGGTACTACGAAGATGAACTTAAATACAGCAGGATGGTTGATGACAATAGGTATTGTACTTTTTAGTGGATCACTTTATCTACTGGCATTAACGCAAATTAAAGTGCTTGGTGCGATTACTCCAATTGGTGGTGTCCTGTTTATTGCAAGCTGGGTTATGCTGATGATTGCAGCAATTAAATATTAGGCTTATCATAAAGAAATTTTTGACGAGCATCCCTTAAACTATATTTTATGTTAAGGGATGCTTTTTTATATAAGCCTTCAGAAAAGTATATGTGGGAATTTACATGTTATGGACTAGATAGATTAGGGTAAAGCATTTCTGAGGTGATTTTATGAGAGGGAAAATTATTAAAAAACCACAAAAACCTGTACGTAAGGAGCTTGAGAAGAATCTTTCTGAAAAATTTGTATGGGCTATAGCATATGGTTCAAGTATAGGATGGGGTGCATTTATTTTACCAGGGGACTGGATAAAAAGCGCTGGACCAATAGGTGCTACAATCGGCATACTCCTTGGCGCATTACTTATGATTGTCATTGCAGTAAGTTACGGTGCTTTAGTTGAGAAATTTCCGGTATCAGGAGGCGCATTTGCATTTGGTTACTTAGGATTCGGAAAATACATTGCATTTTTTTCAAGCTGGTTCTTAACTTTTGGATATATATGTATTGTCGCATTAAATGCATCAGCGTTTAGTTTAATCTTTAAATTCTTATTCCCGGGACTTATGACAAGAGGTAAATTATATACGGTCGCCGGATGGGATGTATATGTTACAGAGATTATATTATCTTCAGTAATACTTATTATATTTGGATGGATAAGTGTTAAAGGAGCAAGTTTTTCAGGAAACTTACAATACGTATTTTGTGTCATATTAGCAGTCGTAGTAATCATGCTATTTATCAGTTCAATGTTTACAAAGGATTTTTCATTTGGATATTTATCACCAATTTTCAACGAAAACATGGGAGCTTTACAATCGATACTTATGATCTTAGCAGTCGCACCTTGGGCTTTTGTGGGATTTGATAATATTCCTCAAACTGCAGAAGAATTTAATTTTGCGCCTAGCAAAACATTTAAATTAATTGTTTTTAGTTTATCTGCAAGTGCATTTACATACGTAGCAATGATTTTATTGACGGGCTGGACAGTTAAAGATGCATCTGTATTAGGCGGAGATTTATTTGTTACAGGATCAGTTATCCAGTATGCATTTGGATACATTGGTGTAGGAATACTATCAGTTGCAATACTGATGGGGATATTTACTGGATTGAATGGATTTCTGATGAGTTCAAGCAGATTGTTGTTTTCGATGGGGCGTTCGGGTGTAATGCCGAGAATATTTAGCCGTATTCATCCAAAATACAATACACCATACATAGCAATAGCATTCATTACATTACTGGCGCTTTGTTCTCCATGGCTAGGTAGAACAGCGTTGACGTGGATTGTCGATATGAGTTCTACAGGAGTGTCTATTGCGTATTTAGTGACATGCTTAAGTGCTTATCGTCTTTTTGGACAACGTAATACACTACACTATGACCTGAAATATAAATGGATGGCGTTACTTGGAGTAATTGTGAGCGCCACGTTCCTTATTTTATTACTCTTTCCGGGGTCTCCGGCATCACTTAAACTACCTAGTTATATTGCATTAGCAGTTTGGTTAATAATAGGGATTATATTCTTTATGATTCGTTTTCGTAAACTTAAAGCAATGTCTAAAGAGACATTAGATCACCTAATTTTAGATAAGGAAATAAACAAAAGCAGCTAAAACTTTAGCTGCTTTTGTTTATTTACGTGTTGTATTTTGTTGGTGCGAACGTTTCTCTAATTGTTTTTTTACGATTGGAATTAGGATGGGACTTAATTTAATGATTAGTCGAACTAAACGTTTCATAGTATATCCTCATTTCTGTAATGTATTAGTAGTTATATAACCGTTATTGCGTATATTAAACATGTTTTTTGCGCAACATGAAATAAAATGGAATTCCGATGACTACGAAAAGTACACCGAGCATTGAACCGGTGAAATCACTCATTAATGTACTGATGATAATAAATAGACCTCCACCCATCGCAACGATAGGGACGATTGGATATAAAGGTACTGAATAATCGCGTTTTTGTCCTTTATTTTGTTTGCGTAATATAAACAGTCCGATAAAGCTAGCGATATAGAAGATATAAATTACGAATATACATACTTCAGATAAGTAGTCGGCGTTCACGACTTCAGGAATTACGATTGTAAGTAAAAGTAGAATCATACTTACAACATACATTGTAATCATTGCACCGATGGGTGTTTTAAATTTAGGGCTTACATAGCTGATAAATTTCGCGAAGGGCAATAAGTTATCATCAGCCATTGCAAATGGAATACGAGGGAAAGTCATAATTTTTCCGTTCAAGCAACCGAATATCGAGATAATAACGCCGATATTAACAAATTTAGAACCGAGGTCACCGAATAATATTTTAGCGGCTTCCGCAGATGAAGTGTTTCCTAGTCCAACAAGCGTTTCAGCAGGGATGACTTTAAAGACAGCGATATTGATGAGTACATATGCGAATGTAACAACGCTTAGTCCTATAAGCATCGCAAGTGGCAGATTGCGCTTTGCATTTTTCATTTCACCTGTTAAGTTTGTCAGTAGAATCCATCCATCGTATGCAAATAACGTAGCTAGTACGGCACGACCGAAATTAACTTCTCCTTTATTCTCAATTAAGCTTGTCACGTTATGTCCGAATACACCTTCTTTACCCCACAACAAACCGAAGATAATAATAGCGAATACAGGAATCAGTTTACAGATTGTAGTAAAGGTCTGCATCGCACCACCAGCATTTGTACCAAGAATATTAAGAATGACAAGAAAAGTAAATGCTGCGACACCAATCCATATACCTAGGGCTGGATCGATTCCAAAAAAGTTCGTTACGAGTATGCCGAAGAATAATGAAAGTGAAGCGATAATTGCGGGGCCATAGATGACCGTCTGCATCCAACCTGTTAAAAATCCCCAGAAGGGACCATAAATATCTCTAATATAAGCATACAATCCTCCGGTTTTTGGTATTTGTGCGCCTACTTCTGAAATAGTCAGACCTGCTGCTAAAGTTAATACACCTCCGACAACCCAGGCCCAGATTGCAAGATCACTTGTACCTGCATGATTGAGCACTACGGAAGGTTTAACGAACACGCCAGAACCAATAATCGTTCCGATAACTATCGTTATAGCAGTCCAGAATCCTATCGTTTTTTCGAGTGCTTGTTCTCCATGATGTTTATTCATAACGCCACCTCTTTTTATAGTTTTTATCAATATATCATGAAATCAGAATATAAAGAATAGTAATTCAATAAAGTATTTTTTTATAATACGTATTGATTTATTTCAGATTTTTGATAATATTGTAATTGAGAATTTTTCTCATTGATAACTATTATCAATGATGACAGGAGCTTTTGTTCATGAAAATAATTTACACCACATTACTGTTGCTGGTTTTGTCTATAATTTCAATGTTTATTGGTGTTGTAGATTTGAGCCCATCAAATTTACTAAACTTGGATGAGAATCAAAAGAATATTTTGTTGAACAGTCGATTGCCGAGAACATTTGCTATTATATTAGCCGGTGTAGCACTAAGTGTGGCGGGTTTGTTGATGCAGCAGCTCACACGTAATAAATTCGTGTCACCAACAACAGCGGGGACGATGGATTTTGCGAAGTTTGGTGTACTCATCGCAATGATATTCTTTGCACAAGCACCACTACTTGTTAAATTATCATTCAGTATTGTTTCAGCGATTATCGGTACGATGATGTTTATGTGGATTGTCAATCGTATCAAGTTTAAAGATGCTATCTTTATTCCCCTTGTAGGGCTCATGCTCGGTAACATCGTTTCAAGTTTAGCGACGTTTATGGCACTACGTTTCAATGCTATGCAAAGTATTTCTAACTTCTTTGTGGGAGACTTCTCGATGATTACGAAAGGACGCTATGAAGTATTATTTGTTATTATTCCTATGGTAGTGCTGATTTACCTCTTTGCGCATCACTTTACCATCGTCGGAATGGGGGAGTCCTTCAGTAAAAACTTAGGTATATCTTACGCGAAGATGATGAATTTAGGAGTTGTTATTGCTGCAATCGTTTCGGCGACAGTAGTTGTAACAGTCGGTGTATTACCATTTTTAGGATTGATTATTCCGAATATCGTCGGACTGTTTGTCGGCGATCATATGAATAAAGCTTTACCATATACAGCACTGTTTGGTGCAATTCTTGTTATGGTAGCAGATATATTCAGTCGATTAATTATCTTTCCTTATGAGATTCCGATTGGTCTCACACTCGGGATCGTAGGAAGTGTTATCTTCATGGCGATTCTTCTGAAAAGGAGGAAGTCATATGTCTAGCCAAATGAAAAAGGCGAGTGCACTCATTATTGTAATGCTGCTCCTTATGACAGGGTTTGTGCTGATTCAGTTGAATTTTGCAATTCTTGATTACGTTCTCCCTTCAAGATTAAGAAAACTTGCAGCGATATTACTTGTAGGTGCAGCAATTGGTGTATCATCACTCGTATTCCAGTCGATTACTGAGAATCATTTATTAACTCCTTCAGTCATTGGGTTAGACGCTGTGTACTTATTTATTCAGACGATTATTATCTTCTTGTTCGGGAAGATGGGAGATGCCGTGTTTAACGTATATACGAACTTCTTCGTCTCTGTAATATTAATGATTGGTTTTACATTAGGTTTATTCAACCTCGTATTTAAGAAGAATACGTCCGTATACTTTGTACTACTTTTTGGTATTGTAATGGGGACATGTTTTTCAAGCTTATCAAGCTTTATGCATATGGTTATGAATCCAGATGACTTCTTGCTGTTACAGGATAAATTGTTTGCGAGCTTTAATACAGTGAATGAGAAACTATTAATTATCAGCTGTGCACTCATCATCATATTACTGATATATATTTACAAGAAATCATATGAATTAGATGTGTTAAGCCTCGGAAAGACCCATGCAACCAATCTTGGTGTAAATGTCGACAGGCTTACACGTAACATGCTGCTTGTAATTGCAATACTAGTCAGCATTTCAACAGCACTCGTTGGACCGATTACGTTTTTAGGTATTATCGTATGTAACGTAACTTATCAGCTCATGCAGACATTTAAACACCAATATTTAATCATTTCTGTAATTGCAGTATCCGCAATTACATTGTTACTTGGCCAAATGATCAATCAATATTTCTTCGATGGAACGACAGAGATTACGATACTTATCAACTTTATCGGAGGGATTTACTTCATATACTTATTATTCAAGGAGGGCGCTCATGATTAAAGTTAACAATTTGTATAAAAATATCGGTAATAAAACAATATTAAAAGACGTATCAACGGAAATTAAGAAAGGTGCAATCACAGCGATTATCGGCCCAAACGGTGCTGGTAAGAGTACATTGTTATCAGCCATTACGAGACTGTCTGATTTTGATAAAGGGACAGTGCAGTTAAATAATCAAGAAATCAGTAAGATGAAAAGCGATGATATCGCGATGCAGCTTGCAGTATTGAAACAAAGTAACCATACGAATTTAAAGATAACAGTACGTGATCTTGTAAACTTCGGACGATTTCCATATTCAAAAGGACGTCTCACGAAAGAAGACGAACGTATCGTTAACGAAGCAATCGACTATTTAGAGTTAGAATCTTTTGAAACAAGATTTCTTGATGAATTATCAGGTGGACAAAGACAACGCGCATATATTGCGATGACATTAGCACAAGATACAGACTATATCTTCCTTGATGAACCACTAAATAATCTTGATATGAAACATTCGGTACAAATGATGCAGCTATTACGTCGTTTAGTACGCGAAAAAGGAAAAACGATTGTAATCGTAATACACGACATTAACTTCGCATCATGTTACGCAGATTACATTATCGCCCTGAAAGACGGTGAAGTACTGCTGGATGGAACGAAAAACGAATGTATCACAACAGAAAACTTGAAGACTGTATACGATATGGACATTAATATCGAGTGCATATTCGGACAGCAAATTTGTGTATACTTCGATGATGAAAGTATGACGGTAGATGAATTTATAGAAGAAGTTCAGGCGGTATAAACTTAAATCATCGAAAGGAGTGTTGCCGGGTTATTACTACTATGGGGCAGCGATAAAACGGGGGAAATACATTACACTAAGGAGACTGGAAAATGAAACGTATTATTGGATTAGTTATCACATTATCATTAATTTTAGTATTAGCAGCATGTGGAGGAACGAAGGATACTTCTAAAACAGATGACAAAACATCAAGTGGTTCAAATGACAAAGCTGAAACAGTAAAAATCGATAATAAATATAAGTTAATGGGTGAAAAAGAAGACGGTAGTGACGCAAAAGAAGTATCTGAAACTGTGGAAGTAATTAAAAACCCAAAAAGCGTTGCAGTATTTGATTACGGAACACTTACAACATTAAAGGAAATTGGCGCGGATAAAAACGTAAAAGGTATGCCAAAAGGTGAAGGGAACCGTAGCTTACCTGAATTCTTAAAAGAATATAAAGA
This sequence comes from Macrococcus sp. 19Msa1099, assembly GCA_019357535.2. Taxonomy (NCBI): domain Bacteria; kingdom Bacillati; phylum Bacillota; class Bacilli; order Caryophanales; family Staphylococcaceae; genus Macrococcus; species Macrococcus psychrotolerans. The sequence goes on along the minus strand of CP079955.1, from coordinate 1,953,976 downwards.
TGATAAATATGCAAACTTAGGAAGCCTAAAAGAACCAAACTTTGAAAAATTAGCTGAAATGCAACCAGACCTTATCTTAATCTCAGGTCGTCAGGCTAACCAGAAGGTAATGGATGAAATGAAAAAAGCAGCACCGAAAGCACAAATTGTATATGTTGGTGCAGATGATAAGAACTATATCGATAGTATTAAAGTGAATACTGAAAATATCGGCAAAATCTTCGGTAAAGAGAAAGAAACTGAAAAGCTTATTGCAGACATAGATAAAAAAATCAAAGAAGTTAAAGCAATGACTGAGAAATCAGATAAAAAAGGATTGTTCGTGTTAGCAAATGAAGGTGAACTTTCTGTATTCGGTAAAGGCGGACGTTTCGGGTTTATTCATGATGTATTAGGCGTGAAAGAAACGGATGAAAATATTACAGCAAAAGGTCACGGACAAGTAATTAACTTTGAATATATCAACAAGAAGAATCCGGATATTATCTTTGCGATGGACCGTGGGGTAGCTGTAGGTGGTAAGTCTTCAGCTGAACAAGCGTTATCAAATGATGTTATTAAAAACGTTAACGCAATTAAAGATAATAAAGTCGTAGAAGTAGATCCATACTTATGGTACTTCTCAAGCGGTGGTGCAGTAACGATTGTGAAACAAATTGAAGAAGTAGAGAAAGCTTATAAATAAAAATAATGCGTGTGTCTTTTGACACACGCATTATTTTTATAATGCAAATAAATCTTGAAGGTCATTTACTGTAAGAATGTTTCCGACGTAGAAGCCGCCAAACTCACCGTAACGTGCTGATACTTCGTCGAATCTCATTTCGTATACAAGTTTCTTAAATTGTAATACATCGTCTGAGAAGAGTGTAACACCCCATTCATAATCGTCGAATCCTACAGATCCTGTGATAAATTGTTTAACGATGCCTGCATAGCCACGACCGATCATGCCGTGTGAACGCATAAGTCCTTTGCGGTGATCCATATCTAACATATACCAATTGTCTTCACCTTGACGACGTTTATCCATTGGATAGAAACATACATATTCAGAGCGTGGTAATTCCGGGTATAATCTTGCTTTAATATGTGGGTTTTCATATGGGTCTTCATTTGAGTCACCCGCTAAGTAGTTGCTTAACTCAATTACTGAAACGTATGAATATGTAGGGATTAAGAAATCTCTAATTGCAAGTTTGTTGAATTTGTTTTCAAGTGCTGTTAAGTCTTTCATTTCAGGGCGTAAAACCCAGAGCATTAAGTCAGCTTTCTGTCCTGTAATGTTGTATAACGCATATGAACCTTCCTTTGCACTATGGTTGTCTTCTAAAGTGTTGATAAACGCTTTAAACTCTTCAACCATCGCAGTTCTTTCGCTTTGTTCTAAAATTTTAAGGCTTGTAAAATCGATTGCATAGAATAGATGTAAACTATACCATCCGTCTAATGTCTTTGCTGCTTCATTCATTATCCATCTCTCCTTAAATTTAATCATGTTTATTCTAACATATATAATGGTATAAGTAATTTCTTATAATCTACAAATTGATGACGTGAAAAATAATGCAATTAGGTTTATAATAGGTACGGAAATAATTTAATTCATTCGGGAGGCTATTATGGCTAATTTATTAGAAGTATTAAACGAGAAACTTTCAGGGAAGAATGTGAAGATTGTACTACCTGAAGGTAACGATGAGAGAGTATTACAAGCTGCAGTTGAGTTACATAAAGGTGATAAAGTTGCACCTATCGTTCTAGGTGATAAAGCTGAAATCGAAGCACTTGCTACAAAGTTAGGTGTTGCGATTGATGGTATTGAAATAATGGACCCGGCTACGAGCGAATTACGTGAAGACTTAATTGCGAAGTTTGTAGAGCGCCGTAAAGGTAAAGCGACAGAAGAACAAGCGACTGAAATGTTAAAGGATCCGAACTATTTTGGTACGATGTTAGTATATGCTGGTCATGCAGCTGGCTTAGTATCAGGTGCAGCACATTCTACAGCGGATACTGTACGTCCTGCATTACAAATTATTAAGACGAAGCCAGGCGTATCTCGTACATCAGGTGTATTCTTCATGATGCGTGGAGAAGAACAGTACGTTATGGGTGACTGTGCAATTAACCCTCAATTAGATTCACAAGCATTAGCCGAGATTGCGATTGAATCAGCGAAGACTGCAAAACAATTCGGTATGGAACCGAAAGTTGCAATGTTAAGCTTCTCAACGAAAGGTTCAGCAAAAACACCTGAAACTGAGAAAGTAACAGAAGCAACGAAATTAGCACAGGAGAAGTTAGCTTCAGAAAGCGATTTACAAGGTGTCGTAATTGATGGTGAATTCCAGTTTGATGCAGCGTTTGTTCCTTCAGTTGCAGCGAAGAAAGCACCTGAGTCTCCAATTCAAGGTGATGCAAATGTATTCGTATTCCCTTCATTAGAAGCGGGTAACATCGGTTACAAAATTGCACAACGTTTAGGTGGATTCGACGCAGTTGGACCAATCTTACAAGGATTAAATGCACCAGTAAATGATTTATCACGCGGATGTTCTACTGAAGATGTAGTATCATTATCAATCATTACTGCAGCACAATCACTATAATGACAGGTTCCATTTTCGAAGGAAAATGGCAATATGTTGATCATACGACAGGACTGCAGCCGATGCAGTCCTTTAGTTTTGATGATATGTACTGTCATTTAGTGGGTCAAGGTAATGATTCTGTAGTGAGAACGTGGGTACATAATCATGTCGTTATACTTGGCATTCATGATGCGAGATTACCATATTTAGCTGAAGGGATAGAATACTTGAATAATCAAGGATATGGTGCGATTGTACGTAATTCCGGAGGGTTAGGTGTTGTGCTTGATGCAGGTGTGCTGAATATTTCTCTTATATTTAAAGGGGATATCAGCTTTTCGATTGATGCAGGTTATGAGTACATGTACGAACTTGTGCAGGAGATGTTTGCGTCGTACGGTAAACGTATTGAAGCGAAAGAAATTACGCGCTCGTATTGTCCGGGGAGCTATGACTTAAGCATTGATGGTAAGAAGTTTGCAGGCATATCGCAACGCCGTGTTAAAGGTGGAATTGCAGTCCAGATTTATTTGTGTATTGAGGGCAGTGGCGGCGAGCGTGCCGAGCTGATGCGTCAGTTTTATGACATTGCATTGAACGGGCAAGAGACGAAGTTTCATTATCCGGATATTGATCCATCATGCATGGCAAGCCTTGAAGAATTGCTCGAGACAAAGTTGTCTGTTGAAGAAGTGCTGTTTAAATTATTGTTTGCGATGAAAGCACTGGGTGCAACACTTTCAAATAATGAGATGACAAACGACATGTGGACATTGTATAATATATATTTCGAGCGCATGATTGAACGTAATAGTAAATTGAAGATAAATCAGGAAGGGTGACATAAATGCGTAATAAGTTTCAGGTATGTGATGACTGCCAAGGTGTGTGTTTAAGAACGTTGTTACCAAAATTAGAAAAGTTAGACCCCGATGCTGAAGTGGAAATTGCATGCCAGTCTTACTGTGGACCAGGACGTAAGAAAACTTTTGCATTTGTGAACAATCGCCCGCTTGCAGCACTTACTGAAGATGAGCTGATGGAGAAAGTGAAGAAACGTCTTTCTCAAAAACGTGATCCAGAAGAAGAGGCACGTTTAGCGAAGCGTAATGCCGAACGTAAACGCAGACTGGATGAGCAGAACGCGAAGCTAAAAGCGAAATTAAATAAAGGTTAGATGCACTAAAGCACAGAAAATGAATGATATTTTCTGTGCTTTTTTATACTTTTAAATATACAGCTTAATATTCCACATATTTCTTTAATGCAAATTAACACGTGTTTAATATCTCTCTGTTACGATAAATATAAAGTGTCATACATGAAAGGTGGAAGATTTCGTGAATATATTGATTACTGGTGCTCGTGCACCAATTTCGTATGAAGTATTGCAGCAGCAGGTCGCGCTTGGTAGAAAGGTTTACCTATCGGACTCTACGAAGAAAGTAAGTATTAAGAAGTCAAAGTTTATTGAGCAATTTATAATAACCACTTCTCCACGATTTTCTACAGAACTCTATATTCAGGATATTAATGATATTATCGACACATATCACATTGATCTTGTTATACCATTGAATGAAGAGTCGTTCTATCTTTCTTATATGAAATTACAAATTAATGCACCTATTTATGTTGAAGAAATTCAGAAGATGCTTTCAGTACATAATAAATATAACTTTACAAAGTTAATCGATGCGATGGGATTTAAAGTCCCGGATACAGAATATATTATGAATCATCAGGATTTAACAGAGTTTATGAATGATTACCCAGGAAATGAATATATTGTTAAGCAGCCATATGGACGCTTCGGACAATCCGTACGTAAATTATCACGTATGGAGTTAGAGAATCAGCGATTAATCGAATTTCCGTTTATGATTCAGACATTAATTAAAGGGACAGAATGGTGTTCTTATAGCTTTGCGTATGAAGGAAGAAGTTTAAGTACATCGTTATATTTATCGAACACACATGATAGTTACAATTGTTCAACACACTTTCATTCGCAGAAAAATGAGACACTACAGGAAATTATCGAAAGCGTTATTCGCAATTTAAACTGGTCATATCAAATCGCATTTGATGTGATTCATTGTGATACAACCGGTGAATATTACTTTATTGAGTGTAACCCGCGTGCAACTAATGGTGCCTTATTTATGCAACCTGAAGTATGGGAGTTAAAGTCGTGCACACCGAAATATGAAGCGCGTCAGCTAATATTCGTATCCCTCTATAACTTCATTATGCGACCTAAGAAACATAACTTAGAACGTTTGAAGTACGGCAAGGATATATTCTGGCATCCGAGTGAAAAAGGGATATTCTTTGAGCAGCTTATCAGTGGTGCGCAGTGGTGGTTAACAGCGAAGTCACTGAAGACGACTGTGAATACGATTACGACTTATGATATTGAGTGGAACGATGACCTTATGACAAAGAAATAGAGGATTGTGTATGACATTCTATAGCACTTATACAGAGATACCATTTGAACAGATTGTTATTGGCATTAAAGAGCGTGAATATTTACGTTATATGATGGAAGGTATTACGCGTGGCATCAGGAATGTGCATGCCCGTGTAGAAGTTATGATATTGAATGGACAGCTTATCCCGTTCAGCATTAAAGACGGCGGAATGAATCAATCGTGGATTCATTCGTTTACGGGTCAGTATATTGATGAAATGGTAAGCGAAACAAACCGTATGAACATGCCTGCATATTTAAAACCTGTAACGAATGCAATGCTTACAGTCGGGCGCTTTGTGCTGAATCCAGCATGTGAAAAAACAGTAACGGTATTCCCTTCTTTTATGTCGACAACAATGTATGAAGGGTATGAATTTGACCAAATTGAGTTGATTACAAAGCTGCTATCAGAGCGTTATCCAAAGCATGCCATCTGCTTCCGTACATTAAATGATAAATTTCATAAGCATGAAATGAAATTGCTTAATAACGCGGGTTACGAACGTCTTATATCTCGAGCAGTATACATATATGATAGCAATGAACAGCACAATAAGAACGAACGTAAAGATTTAAAGAAAGATATTAAGAAATTTAATAAGAGTGGATTAACATTTACGATGACGCTTGAAGATGATGACTTTGCGCAATTAGTTCCATTATATGAACAAGTATATTTAGATAAGTATTCTCATTTTAATCCACACTATACAGCTGAATTCTTTAAGTTTATGTATGAGTCTACGAATTTGCAGTGGTTTGTCTTAAAGGATGAAGAGCGCATCGTATCGTTTATGGCTGTACAGGAAGCGGGGAACACATTATTTCCAGCTTATTTTGGTATGAATCAATCCATTAAACACCTCTATTTTATAACGAGTGGATTGTTATATGAATTTGCTAAGCGTAATGGATATGCTATTAATAACAGTGCAGGTGCCAAAGATTATAAATTAGCGCGAGGATCAAGACCATATCTAGAATATCATTATATCTATATTAAACATCTCTCTCCGATGAAACAGTTGAACTATTTAACGTTTATTAAGTGTGCGACAACAATAGGGACTCCAGCTTTAAAGCGAACACAGTTCAATTAAGTTGTCGTGCAATTCTGATAATTAAATGGTATAATTAAAAGATATTAATTTTTTAAACTGAAGTAGGAGAGAATGGAAATGGTAAGTATTCGTAAAGCAGCACAAGATGATATTGTTCAAATCAAAAATGTGGTCACAAAAGCATGGCACGATACATATAAGAATATAATGACAGCGAGCACAAGTGTTCAATTTTTAGAAGCATCGTTCAGCACTTCAAGACTAGAAAAGAGAATTAAAGAGACACTATTTTTAGTAGCGGAAGTAGATGGAGAAATCGTAGGATTCGCAAATTTCATCTACGGAAAAGCTCTGAATTTATCTGCTATCTATGTCTTGCCAGAGCATCAGCGTCATGCGATCGGTAGGGCACTCCTGCATAATGGTCTGTCTTATTTCGACACGTATGATGCAGTCTTTGTTGAGGTTGCACTGGACAATGAACGTGCAACGAAGTTTTATTATAGAGAAGGGTTCGAGCTTGTACGTGAGTATGAAGAAGACATTCTTGGTGAGAAAGTATTATCTGGTCTGCTTAAAAAGACATTATAGGGAGTGTTTTTATGAGTAGCAATCAATATGTTGAACCATTGTTTGATGCATATCAGCAAAGAAAGGTGCTAGAAGAACATATTGTTCCTGAAACGATGTCTCTAGCAACAGCATATGATGTACAGCATGAGGTTTTGAAATTAAAAGAGCAAACAGAAACGTTAAAAGGCTATAAAGTTTCTCTTACGAGCGAAGAGACACAGCGTATGTTTAATAGTGATAGTCCATTATATGGTGCGATGACAGATAAAACGATATTATCGGAACGTGTCGCTCTAGGTGAATTCAATGAAGGATTACTAGAACTTGAACTCGTGTTTATTGTGAAAGAAACATTAGAGCAAGGAGATAGTGTATCTGATATCATGAGGAAATGTGTTATAGCACCAGGAATTGAACTTCCGGATGCGCGTTATACGAATTGGTTTCCAAATATGAGCGTAGCCGAAATTGTTACTGATAGCGCCGTGAGCGGAGCCGTTGTCTTTGGTGAAGGTAAGGTTTGCAGTTATGATGACATTAAAGATATAAAAGGAACACTATATTTAAATGATGAAGTGATTGCTGAAGGGCGTTCGTCTGAAGTATTAGGACATCCAGTAGAAAGTGTGAAATGGCTCGTTGAAGCGATTGCTGAATACGACAGAAAACTTACACCAGGAATGTTTGTCTCATCTGGAACATTTATTTTGCCAAAGCGTCTTGAAAAAGGGATTTATAAAGCGGTCTATGAGACAGTAGGCGAAGTAAAGATAGAAGTCCAATAAAAAAGCTCTGCATATGCAGAGTTTTTTATTGGGCTATTTTTTTGTAAATAGGGACCCATTAAGAAACATTGAATATTTCTTAAAATATTATAATAATTCTTAAAAATTATAGATATCAACATTCTATGATAAGATGAAGTTGATAAGAATGTTTAGGAGGACCCTATGAGCTACCAGTTTAAGAAAATGCCTGAAGAAAAAGTTTTTAAAGATCCCGTACATCGCTACATACATGTCCGCGATCAGATTATCTGGGATTTAATTAAAACAAAAGAATTTCAGAGATTGCGTCGCATAAAGCAGCTTGGAACGCTCTATCTGGCATTTCATTCTGCGGAGCATTCTCGCTTTAATCATTCATTAGGTGTCTATGAAATTGTACGTCGCATGATTGATGAAATCTTTATGGGACGCTCTGCATGGAATGAGGAAGATCGTCCGTTAGCACTGTGTGCTGCATTACTGCATGATTTAGGACATGGACCATTCTCACATTGCTTTGAGAAAATATTCGACACTGATCATGAAGCGTATACGCAAAAAATCATTCTTGGACCTACTGAAGTCAATGAAGTGTTATCTAGAGTGCATTCTGACTTCCCTAAAGAAGTGGCGGATGTAATTAATAAGACACATGCAAATAAGCTTGTCATATCTATGATTTCATCTCAAATTGATGCAGATAGGATGGATTACCTTCAGCGCGATGCATATTATACAGGGGTAAGCTATGGTAGTTTCGATATGGAACGTGTGTTAAGGCTGATGCGTCCGACAGAAGATGAAGTTGTGATTAAAGAAAGTGGTATGCACGCTGTAGAAGATTATTTGATGAGCCGTTACCAGATGTACTGGCAGGTCTACTTTCATCCGGTAAGTCGAGGTGGAGAAGTACTACTTAATCGCGTTTTTAAGCGTGCCAAGCTACTGTATGACGAAGGATATAAGTTTAAAGAGCCGCCAAAATATTTAGTACCGTTCTTTAACTCGAAGGATGTTGATGTTACACATTATTTGAAGTTAGATGAGATGGTGATTAACTATTATCTTCAGGAGTGGATTGATGAAGAAGATGCGATACTGAGTGATTTGTCTCGCCGTTTTGTTAATCGTGATCTCTTTAAGTACTTACCATTTGACGGTAGCCAGATTACCATTGCAGAGCTGACTGATTTGTTTGAAAAAGCAGGAATTGACTCTGAATACTATTTAGTATTTGATGCTTTCAGTGACTTACCCTATGATTACAACCGACCAGGCATTAATAAACGAAAACCAATCCATCTGCTAACACGCAATAACAAAATTAAGGAAATCAGTACGCAATCTGTTATTATTAATAGTATTACCGGGTTAGATAGAAAGGATTATAAGCTTTATTATCCGAAAGAGCTTATACTTAATATTCGAGATCCAGAATTAAAAGGATCCATTATTAACTTACTCAATGAATTAAATTAGAGGTGAAAAATATGGCAGATTTTCAGTTTAACATTATAAAGAATGATCCATTAGATGGACATAAAGGCACTAATATCGGTGCAATAAGTCTTGATAACGTGGCACCTGTATTTATTGATATTAAAGAGCAGCATGCCTTTATAGATATCGGAGCGATGCATGCAAGAAGTGAAGTTGAAAAACGCGTGAAATGGGTCAGTGATAAATCTGAAACAGAAGGTCCAGATCAACAGGAATACTGGCTCGTATGGGTGACAACTGAACGTGGTGAACGAGGACCATATTATGCAGGCGTCACAGCATGCTATATGGCGGTGAACAAAGTGCGTAAGCGTGGCTATAAAGTGATGGCAGAACATGTGAATATGATGGATAAATCGATGAAACACCACTATATCCTCGAACATATTGATGCAGACAGTCGTCGTGTATTAAAAGAATTTTTAATGCAACATGATGCACGTATGTGGGAATTGTCTGATGATGCATTAAAAACGATACTTGCAGAGTAAAATTTGTCAAAATTATGACAATTATGAACTTCTGATTTAACGGTTGTTTTTTTTGCTTAAGAGAAGTAAGATATGAATAGCTATAAAAATAGCTAGGACACTAAAGAAAGCAGGTATTTTTATACCTGCTTTCTTTAATTTTTTATATAATATAAGCTATACTAAAAGAGTGGTGAACAGTATGGACATTGATATTCATGTATTACAAAGTATTAAGACTGAAGAAGAGACTGAAATGTTTGAAGTTAACACAGTTGGACAACTGATCGACAAGCAGCATTCATATATTACGTATACAGAGAAGCTTGATAATATTGCAACAAGCGTTCGTGTAAAATTAGAGGAGAATCGTATCCGGATTCGGCGTATCGGCGAATTATCGATGGATTTCTTATTTGTACCTACAGAAACAACGCAGAATATTTATCATATGGCAAATCAGAAAGCTGTTATGGATATAACGACAAATCAGCTCGTTATAAAAAGAGAAGGCACATCTGGCCATATCTATATACAATATTCAATCACAACAAACAACACGGTCATAGGAACATATTCTTATGAACTGACATATAAGGAGAGAGCATGATGAATATCGTACAAAAGCAGAAGGAAACGTTAATTGAAGAAATAAAGCAAGCCATATTAAAAGCGGAACTTGTAACAGAAGTGCCTGAAATAAAAATTGAAAATCCAAAAGATACAAAAAACGGAGACTACGCAACAAATATTGCGATGGTATTAACAAAACTCGCAAAGCGTAATCCAAGAGAGATTGCACAAGCCATTGTCGACAACTTAGATGTTCAAAAAGCAGACGTATCAAAGATCGATATTGCAGGGCCTGGATTTATTAACTTCTACATGGATAATGCGTATTTAACAGGAATTATTACAGAAGCATTAACGAAAAAAGAAGATTTTGGAAAAGGTGAGCCGAAGGATGAACGCATCTTAGTGGAATATGTATCTGCGAATCCTACAGGTAGCCTCCACATCGGACATGCGCGTAACGCAGCTGTAGGAGATACGTTATGTAATGTGTTATCTGCTGCAGGATATGATGTGTTACGTGAATACTACATTAACGATGCTGGAAAGCAAATTGAAAACTTAGCATACTCAATTGAAGCTAGATTTTTACAAGCGTTAGGTGAAGATAAAGCGTTACCGGCTGACGGTTATCATGGTAAAGATATTATCGAAATCGGTAAAGATCTAGCAGAGAAGCATCCTGAATATAAAGATGTTGAGGAAGCTGAACGTATTAAAGCATTCCGTAAACTTGGATTAGATTACGAAATGGAGAAGTTAAAGAAAGATTTAACGGAATTTAATGTACATTTCGATAACTGGTTCAGTGAAACATCGTTGTATGAGAATAAAGAAATCGATAAAGCGTTAGAACAGATGAGACAACACGGTTATATCTTTGAAGAAGACGGTGCAACTTGGTTACGTACGACGGAGTTCGGCGATGACAAAGATCGTGTACTGATTAAGAAAGATGGTTCTTATACGTACTTCTTACCGGACATCGCCTATCACTATGATAAGATTGAACGAGGCTATGATACGTTAATTAATTTATTCGGTGCGGATCACCATGGTTATATTAATCGATTAAAAGCATCACTTGAAACATTTGGTGTTGATTCAAAACGTCTTGAAATTCAAGTCATGCAGATGGTACGTCTATTACAAGATGGCCAGGAAGTGAAGATGAGTAAACGTACAGGGAATGCAATTACCCTTCGTGATATTATGGACGAAGTGGGAATTGATGCAGCACGTTATTTCTTAACGATGAGAAGTCCAGACTCACACTTTGATTTCGACATGGAACTTGCGAAAAGTGAATCTAGTGACAATCCAGTTTACTATGCACAATATGCACATGCGAGAATATGCTCGATGTTACGTCAGGCGAAAGAAACGGGTATCACACCAAGTCGAGACGCGAACTATGCTTTAATTACAAATGAAAAAGCATTTGAATTATTAAAGCGTGTCGCAGACTTTGAAAGTGTTATTGAGCAAGCTGCAGAACACCGTGCACCACACCGCATTACAAATTATATACAGGATCTTGCAGCACATTTCCATAAGTTCTATAATGCTGAAAAAGTATTAACAGATGATATCGAAAAATCAAGTGCACATGTAGCAATGATTGAAGCAGTTAGAATTACATTACAGAATGCATTGACATTAGTGGGTGTGTCTAGTCCAGAGAAGATGTAATTCCTATTAAATATGAAGGGTGGAACATTTAGTTGTCCCACCCTTTTATTACGAGGAGCCTAAAATGAAAAGAATAATTATTCTATTGATAACTTTATGCGTATTAACGGGATGCAACGGACAAACAAACAAAGTAAAGGAAGAACGTATTATTTCATTGATGCCGAGTAATACTGAGATCCTTTATGCACTGGGTATGGAAGAAGAAATGGTCGGTGTGTCAACCGTTGACGACTATCCCAAAGAAGTTAAAAACCTTGAAAAATTTGATGCGATGCAGTTGAACTACGAGGCGTTGTTAAAAGCAAAACCGACGATAATCTTTGCACATGAATCGATGACCTCTCAAGAAAAGGTCTTAAAGCGTCTAAGTGATAAAGGAATTACGGTGGTAACGGTAAAAGATGCTCAAAACTTCGATGAAATGTATACCAGTATCGATCAGATCGGTAAAGCTATACATAAAGAAAAAGAAGCGAATCAACTTGAAGCGAAAATTAAAGAAGATATAAAACAAGTGATTGCTGAGTATCACAACAAACTGGCTGATAAAAAGGTATTAGTAGAAGTGTCTCCGGCGCCTGAGATTTATACAGGTGGTAAAGGGACGTTGTTCGATGACATGATTCACCAGCTCGGTAGTGTCAATGTCTTCCATGATATCAATGGATGGCAGCCAGTAAATTCAGAGGCCATTATTAAACGGAATCCTGATGTCATCATTGCAACAAGTGACTTATCGGATGAAGCATATAAAGCTTCAGTAGAAAAACGTGGGGGATTCAGCAATGTGAATGCAGTGAAGCATGGTGCTGTATACACGATCCATGAGGATGAAATTTCAAGGCCGGGTCCACGTATCGCACAAGGATTAAAAGAACTTGCTGAAACGATACAAGATGCACAATAAACATTTGTTTTGTATCATATTATGCATCATTTGTGGTCATTTGTTCTTTGATAATGGATGGCTAGATTTAACGGATCCACTTAATCGGTCTATATTATTGGAAGTACGAATCCCGCGTGTCATTATGGGAATTGTTGCAGGTACTGTTTTGTCGTTAAGTGGTTTAACTTTTCAGATTATATTAAGGAATAATCTTGCGGACAGCTTTTCCCTTGGTATTGCAAGTGGTGCCAGTCTTGGTAGTGCATTTGGTGTAATTACAGGACTGTCGCTTGTGATGATTGCGGTCAGTGGAATCGTGATGAGTTTAATCACGTTGCTCGTTGTAATACTGCTTAGCATGATGATTAAAGTAAGTCATCAGTCGGTATGGGTTGTGCTAACTGGAATGTTCATTAATTTGTTCTGTTCTAGTGTACTGTATATGCTTATACTTTTTGTTCCTGATAAAACTAGGGATATTATGAATTATCTTTTTGGCACTCTTGATAATGTATCTTTGAATGAAGTGATCATTGTACTCCCTATCAGTATCATAGGAATACTATTACTTTATTATTACCATAAACCGTTAGAATTATTGTCACTAGGGCAGGAGCATGCACATGTATTAGGATTAGAAGCCACGCGTTTTATGTATTTATTATTAACGATTGCAAGTATTACAACAGCAATTTTGATTAGTTTCACAGGTATTATTGGATTCGTCGGAATGGTTATTCCACCATTTGTGCGTTTCTTTATGCGTGGAAATTTCTTAAGTAAAATGCATACGACAGCCTTACTTGGCACTATACTTATATTACTTGGAGATTTCCTGGGAAAAGTTATCGTGCCTCCTGTACAAATTCCAGTGAGTATTATGATGTGTCTCATTGGATTGCCTTTATTATTCATTACTACAGTCAAACAAATGAGGATATCTCGAGATTAATTGCATTAAACTCGCAAGTGTCAGCGCATTGGTAATTTCACCATGCGCTATTTTTCTGTGTATTTCTGATAAGGGCACATGATATACAGTGATATCTTCAAATGTTTCTAGCTTATTTGTCGCTATATAATATGCATCCTTCACATATAACGTATAGAGATGATTTGTAAAAAGTGCTGGATTAGGGTGCATCGTGCCAATAATTTCAGGCGTACCTGTATAACCTGTTTCTTCTTCAAGCTCGCGCATTCCGGCTGTGATAATATCTTGTTCTTCTATAATTCCTCCGGGTAACTCTAAACTGTAATCTTCGATACCGATTCTATACTGATGAATCATAATGATATCATCTTTACATCGTGCGATAATATTAATCCAATGTGGTGCCTCAATTTGATAGAATTCAGCAGTATTTGAGTAATAGCTAAATTGAGTGGTCATGACTTTAAAGACCTTATAATCTTGCTTTCCAATTAATTTTCTTTTTGTCCACATCGTTTCTCCCTCCTTTTTATATGATAACAGTGTATCAGATAGGGTATAATACTGCTAACGGAGGGATAATATGGTTAAGGCTATAATATTTGATATGGAATCAGTATTGTTAGATAGGAAGTTATCACTTGAGCGTTTTTTAGATGCACAGTATGAATATTACAGAACTTACTTTATTGAAGTGCAAAAGCAGGATTTTATCAACTACTTTATAACATATGATAAAGAAGGTGCAGTTCCGGTTAAGCGTGTGTATCAGGCTGTTATTGATAAGCTTGGTATTACATACATTGAAACACGTGAGCTTATGCAGGATTATACGTTAAATTTCCCTAAATTCGCTTCAGAAACTAATAATATGAAAGAAACCGTGACCAGACTGCAAAATAGAGGTTATAAAATTGGAGTGATTGCCACCGGTGAGTATGAGCATGAGCGTTATATTATCGATGTTCTGGGTATAGAAAATTATATTACGCATACAATCATTACAGAAGAAAATACGATTGGTGAAACACAGTTGATTGAGATGTGTCGTTCATTAGACACACGCCCTCAAGATACATTATTTGTAACAGGTGATGAAATTGTGGATGCAGTCGGTACAGGAATACGACTGATAAATACTAAAGAAATGAAAACACATACAATGATAGAAATATTAAATATTTTAGACGAGGAGACGATTACATGACAATGATCAATTGGAACGAACCTGCAAGCGTAGAAGGTGGAATATTTGAGAAGATAGAAGTAAGTGCTCCTGTAACTGTAACTTCGAGCATTGAAGCAAATGAAATAATGATACATGAAACAGGAACCCTCACTGTACAAGGAAAAGTCAATGCACCATTTATTCGTGTTTCTGGTACATTGAATATAGAAGATACCCTTGAAACAGAGCAGCTGACAATCGATAAAGATGCAGATCTTAGAGTGAATCGTGATACAATATCCGCATCTATTCATAATAAAGGGCGTCTACAGACTGAAGGTGGACTGAGAAGTGAAAAATTCGATTCAACAGGGGTAGTGGTTGCACGTGGACCAATAAACTCGGAACGTTTTAGGTCAACAGGCTCATTACAGCTCGATAATGATCTGACAGTGCAAGCGGCGGAGATTATTGTCAGTGAGGTCAGTAATATCCGTTATTTAAATGGCGAGGAAGTACAAGTGAAAGCAGAACGTGAAATGTTACTACTTAAAGACAAAGATTCGAGATTATCAGTAAGAGCAATCGATGGTTCGGTCGTGACGCTAGAAAATGTTGTTGCAGAACTTGTACGTGGAGATAATGTTACAATTAAAAATAACTGTACAATAAAGACAGTAGAGTACACTGAAAATTATAATTATGATGAATCATCAGATGTACATGAATTTGCGAAGATTATAAGATAACGAGGTGTTTTATGGAGCTTGCATTAACAAATAACGATGTTGCAATACACTATACAATTAGAGGGAAAGGTTATCCGCTTGTCATGATTCATGGCCAATTTATGAATACGTCAATGTTTGACGCATTTAACGATGCCTTTAAAGATTTTCAATTAATAAAGATCGACCTAAGAGGGCATGGCCTGTCTGATAAACTCACGTCGATAACAATGGATGGTTATATTGAGGATGTGCTAACAGTTCTGGATAAATTGTTTATTAAAAATGCACATTTCATGGGCTTTGGCCTCGGTGGAATGGTTGCAGGTAGTATCGCTGCAAAGTATCCAGAGTACGTGAATCACCTTGTAGTTATGAGTATCGGTCAACAGAGTTATTACGAAGCAGAACAGAAATTTCATTCCAAGTATGCAAGTATACTAAGAACATTATCACGCTCTAAGCGTAACGAAGTGTTGATGGATTATATGTATCATGATGTTAAGGCTATTAAGAAATATTATAAGAAAATGATTGAAACATCTAATGGACTGACAGACAAGGAAGAAGATGCAGTAATATTATCTACAATTGATTTTAATGTAGAAGACTTTAAGTCCATTACAGCACCGACGCTGATTTTAAATGGGAAGTATGATGAACTTATTCCTCAAGATGAAGCTGAAACGATACATCAATATATCTCGGGTAGCAAACTTATTATATTTGAAAAGAGTGGGCATGCGATGCTGTTTGAAGAAAAAGAACACTTTGAAAAAGAAGCTTTGGATTTCTTGAAACAAGAATAAAAGGGGAAAAATATGGATAAACGATACGATGACACCTTATTCCAAAACTATAGTGAGATGGAACGTTCGAAAAATGGATTAGAGGCCGCCGGTGAATGGGAAGCGTTTAAATCATTGTTACCCAATCTAGAAGATGCAGCGGTATTAGATTTAGGGTGTGGTTATGGCTGGCATTGTCAATATGCAGTTGAGGCTGGTGCTTCAAAAGTAGTAGGAATAGATGTTTCTGAAAAGATGTTAAAACATGCCAGGCAACAACCTGATGCCGATAAAATAACATTTCTTGAGCAGTCTATGGACGAAATGCATTTTGAGCCCCACGAGTTTGAAGTAGTGATGAGTTCACTTGCCATTCATTATATGCCTTCATTCAAAGATGTCGTTGAACAAGTAAAAGAAGTGCTCACGATTAATGGCACATTTATTTTTAGTATAGAACATCCTGTTTATACAGCTGAAGGCTCTCAACAGTGGATATATGATGAGGAAGGGAATAAATTATATTGGCCGGTAGACAATTACTATAAAGAAGGAGAACGTGAGACGAATTTTCTTGGAGAAGAAGTTCGTAAATACCATCGTACATTATCACATTATTTGAGTGTGCTGATTGATAACAACTTTGTTATTAAGGGCATTGACGAACCTGAACCGAGTAAAGATATGCTTGAGTCCAATCCTGAAATGAAAGATGAACTCAGAAGGCCGATGATGCTAATTATATCTGCTAGAAGAAAGTAGTAATAAATACAATGCACACCCTCCAATTCATTTGAAAGGTGTGCATTTATTACTTAAGTCATGTATTCGCTGATTAAGAGAACCTCTAAACTTTAAGTTATGTCTATAAAGTGACTTTACAAAGGGTCCATCAATGAGGACATCAATATCATCTAATATAAACGCAAAAGACGAACGTGATATCCATTCAATCATATAACCGGACCAGAGCCATATGTCTTTAGAATGTCCGAAATGTTCTCTTACTGAACGTATGAGTTCGTGTGTAAGTTCTGCATTCTGCAATGGTTCTCCACCGAGAATAGAAAGACCTTGGATATAGTCGTGGTCTAATAATGCTATAATTTCAAGTTTAAGCGCTTCTGACCAAGGCGTACCTTTATGGAAGTCCCATATACTTGCATTGTAACAACCTGGACAGTGAAAATTGCATCCTGAAATGTATACGCTGACGCGTACACCTTCACCATCAACCATTGAGGCTGGTATTATCTTTGCGATGTTGCTCATAATGCATCCATATGTTTAACTCGAGATTGTATTTCCTTATGACGGCCTTTAATCATCGGTCGTTTAAGTGGTTGTCCTAAATAACCGCAAGTGCGCTTAATCACATCGGTCGTTTCAGGATCAGTATTATGGCAGTGCGGACACATAAAGCCATCTGCAGTCGCTTCGAATTCCCCTTCAAACCCACACTCAAAACATTTATCAATCGGTAAGTTCGTTCCTAAGTAACCGACTTTATCATAGGAATAATCCCATACTGCTTCAAGCGCTTTTAAGTTATGCTTCAAATCAGGGTATTCACAGTAATGTATAAAGCCACCTAACGAATGTTTTGCAAAGCGTTGTTCAAATGACAGTTTCTCAAATGGAGTAACGGCCTTTCTTGTGTCGTAGTGAAAGGAATTCGTATAATAGCCTTTATCCGTAATATGCTCTAACGGACCAAATTTCTCGTAATCTAAAATGCAGAAGCGGTGTGTAAGTGATTCGCTTGGTGTACCATATATACTGAATTGTACGTCGTACTGCTCCGTTAATTGTGCTACATACTGTTTCATCGTGATTAGTACTTGCTCCACAAAGGATTTAGCTTTCTCATCAGTTTCCCAGTTCGGGTGGAATAAGGCCGCTCCGACTTCATACAGTCCGATATAACCGATACTTATAGTTGCTCGTCTTTGCGTGAATAGTTGTGTAATATCATCGTCTGGACGCAGTAATTTACCGAATGCACCGTGTAGATAAAGTATCGGTGCATTTTCGGGGGTAGCATCTTTAAGGCGATGGATACGATATAAACAAGCATCTTTTGCGATGTCTAATCGTGTCCTTAATATGGATAAGAACTGTTCTGTATCCCTTGATTCGAGGGCGATTCTGGGAAGATTCAACGTTACAACACCTAAATTACAACGACCGCTATTAACAATCTGCCCATCTTCTTCGTATAGATTTAAGAAACTGCGGCAGCCCATCGGTACTTTGAAGTCGCCGATGAGATCGGTAAGTGCTTTGTAATTCAATATGTCTGGATACATTCTCTTAGAAGAACATTGTAATGCAAGCTGTTTAATATCGTAATTTGGATCTCCTGCTTTGAAATTAATGCCGTCTTTAATACTGAAGACAAGTTTAGGGAATATTGCAGTAACCTTTTCTTTACCTAAACCTACTAGTCTATTACTTAGAATTGCGCGCTGAATCATTCTCGCATAAACATCTGTACCAAGTCCAAAACCAAATGTTACAAATGGAGTCTGACCATTGCTCGTATATAAAGTGTTTATTTCATATTCTAATGACTGCATTGCATCATATATATCTTTTTCTGTCATTCTCTTAACATAGTCATCCTGCAAATGCAGCGTAACGAACTGCTCAGCGTTACGCCTGTGCTTTAATGCGTTAAGATGAGCAAATTTGCTCAATACTTCATCGATACGATCTATAGAACAGCCGCCATATTGGCTACTGCTAACATTCGCAATAATCTGACTGATCTGTGCTGCAGCGGTTTGAATGGATTGTGGCGGATTGACATGTGCATTTCCCATAATAAAGCCGTTCTGTAACATGTGGCTGACATCTATTAAACAACAATTTGTCATAGGTTGGTAAGGATGATAATCTAAATCATGAAAGTGGATTTCTCCTTTGACGTGAGCGTCCTTGACATGCTTAGGTAACATGCTTAATCCAATATGACGTGCGACAGTCCCTGCGGTTAAATCTCGCATCGTAGTGAATCGCTTTGGATCTTTATTTGCATTCTCATGGATTACGTCACTCACTTCATTTGTTAAACGGGTGAGATCTTCTTGTAAACGTTCTATAACTTCACTCATATTCGTACTCCTTATCACTATATATAGTATTTGATTAATATATTATCACTATATAATGTGCTTTTTTGGATATTCACAATTACTACAATAATTCGTCATAATTCCTTTGAATTGCGTGATTTTTGGTACAAATAATTCAATTTGTACGTTAGAAGAAAGTGATGGGTTAAGATAGAATTGCTTTATCTCATTGCTCTTATGATTCAGAAAGTTTTATATAGAATTTATTTTTGGTACAATTAAGTAAGTTTGCATGTCTGAATGAAGACGATTATTATACGGAGGCATATATGACACATAATGTTCAGAATTTAACATGGTATTTAGAGTCATTATCTAAAGAAGAACTTAAAGATATTTGCAGAAATTTTGATATTAAAGGATTTTCTTCAAAGAATAAAGATGAACTTATTGAGTTGATTCAAAGTACGTACTTTGAAGATGACCAACTACTGACACGATTATTACAAGAATTATCGAGCGATTATAAGCTCATCTTTTATGAGCTTGCAGTAAGTGATAATGAAACTGTGAGGTTTAATCGAGATATTCCGGATACATTATTTCTATTCTATCCTGAAGCAGATGAACATCTCGTAATTCCAAAAGATGTGAAACAACATTTCAAGCAATTTATCGAAACTCATCCGGATATTAACAGTGATATCCAGCTGATAGAGTTCTATCATAGTGCGTTCAATTTATATGGATTTGTAAGTTTAAAGCAGCTCGCAAAACTTCAATATAAATATAAAGGACTTCAAAAAGATGAACAGACAATCAAAGAAGAAATAACACGCCTATTACCTGAATATAAAGATTTGATTCAACATAGAAGTGTTAAACATCGCGATTTAGCACAAGTTAACTTGAATATGAAAGCTTTAACGCATGGTAAGAAGTACTATGAGCCAGCTACTGAATCGGAGTTTCTGAACTACAAAGATCCTTACTTTACTGAACCATCAGAAGCGATAGAGGCACTGAGAACATTGTTAGATGACATGGTAACAGAAGAATATAGAGGAACATATACAGCACAATTAATCACAGACACAATTATATTTGGTCTACGTGCAAATGATACACCGGAATTCATATTGAAGCATATACAGCAGATTGAAAATAGTGGATTTTTAAAAGTAGAGGATCTTACATTACCTGAGTATATCGCTCGTGCGATCATTGATACACGTCTTTGGTCTTTAAATGGGCATAAGACACAGCAGAAAAAGGAACGTAAAGTCGTTCAGGTTAAACAGAAAAAGAAAAAAAGAAAGAAGAAATAATATACACTGAGGAGGAAAAGTACCTTTGAATAAAACAACTACAACAATTTGGAATAGAGCATATAATATATTAAATATTGCTGTTATTTTTATGATTATCATAAGATTAGTAACACAAGTAAACCTGAATTTATTAATCGTATTATCTTTCGCAGCACTATTGATATTAGGATTACTAGATAGTCTCGATAGAAATGCATTTAAAGAAAATATGTTCAGACACGTGTTCGATCTTATACTGCTTATATTATTTAGTTCACTGTATTTTGGAGGTTAATCGCATTATGAAATAAAAAATTGTGAAGAATGTTGGATATTCTTCACAATTTTTTATTGTTCAGGTAAAGGAGAGACATCTACTAGTCGCACAGTATCATGACTCACAAACTGGAGTTCGTCGAGATAAATTGTAATATAACGTAATAATCGAAGTAAAGTTTGTTCGTCATTATTTGTTTCCATGATACGATTATAGTTGAGCGCACTACAACGCAATCGCATAAAAGAAGGGGCCTCCTGGTACTGTAAATTTCTATATATAGTACAGCTCCATTTATTATTAAAACGATCGAAGATTTCATAGGCTTTTAATGCTTCTATCGTAGGCACCTCCTTCTATTTTATTAGAATATAACATGTAAAATGAAAAAATAATACATTAATATAAAAATATGATGTTGCACAATATATTTGCGTGATAAATGTCACAGATCAGAAGTTGAGAAGATTGTGATATTATAAAGCTAATAAAGGGGGATGCTTATGAAATTAATAAAGTATCAATGGCCATTAATAATATTATTACTTACAGCATGCAGTCAAGATGACAATCAAATAAGTAAGACAGTGAAAAAAAGTACGACAAATGCACAGGAAAGTGTACCTGTTAAGCAGATTTATAAAGTAGCATATAAGGATCTTGCTGAGTCAACAATGAAGCAATTGATGAGGAAAATGCCGGAAGCATATAATATACGTAAATATCAATTAATTCAGCCTTATATTAAAGCGGGTTCAGAAGCGGATAAGTATATTAAAAATAAACTGAAGACAGGTATGTTTGATAATTATCAGATTCGATCATATAACATTGAATCTATAGAAGAAGATAATAAGCATCACGTCCATGTAAAGGTATCAAGAATAATGAAATCTAATGGAACAAATAATATTGAAAGTAAAGTGGTCACTGTATATGATCTCTCTTATAATAAAAAACATAAAAGAATGGAGGTTTACGACTTTAATGATTATAGTGTGACGCCTGTAGTAAAACAGCGCACACAGCAAGTTGCAAATATTGATGGCGCAATAGAAAAAGTCAGAACAGAACATATGGCACGTTTAATAAAAGAGAATCCAGATAAACAGGTCGTCTTAATTGCTGGAAATGATGAAGAAGATGCAGGTGGCAGTTATTTCAAAGTGAAAGCAATAGATAAACATAATAATTTTTTAATCCAGACGTTTAAAATATATAAACATAATGGATTGCTAGTCGGAGAATAACAAGCGTGACACGAGTGTTTGCTCGTGTCACGTTTATTTATTGTATAAAATAAAGCAAAGCGATGAAATGACATAAAGCACCTAGGATTATAAAGAAATGCCAGATCATATGGAAGTAGTGACGGTTTTTCTGTGCATAGAACCATGCACCTATCGTATACATTAACCCACCGGCGATGATGAGCAGTATAAAAGTCAAACTTGCTTTACTGATTAACGATGGAAACAGTACGACACCAAGCCAGCCCATTCCTAAGTACATGGCAAGGCTAATTTTTGGATTCACATGTTTTGCTGTTGCCTTATAGACGATACCAACAATAGTAATAACCCACTGGGTGATCATAATTGTGATGCCGAGCTTCCCTCCAACCAGATTTAATGCGACAGGTGTATATGTGCCGGCGATAGCGATATAGATCATCGCATGATCTATGATTCTCATCACTAATTTATGAACAGACTTCGGTGGCATTAAGTGATAGATAGATGATGAGATAAACATTAGGAATATGCTGATTAAAAACACACTGATACCGAAAGAAAAAAGGCTACCGTGCTGTACATATGACTGTACCGCAAAATAAGGAAGAGTAAATAAGATGAGTAGGGCAGGCACACCATGAGATACAGAGTTACCAATTTCTTCTCCGAATTTTAGTTCTTTTATGTCATGGAAATTATATTTTGGTGCAGTAGGCTTCATACAATTCATCCTTTTTCTTAAATGATGAGACAATTATATCATGGTTAACGAATAGATACGAAAATTAGCCAGAAAATGATAAGATAATGAACCTCATATATAATATTTCAAAATTGTTACAAGTTTTATTGATATGATAGTAAAACAATAAAATTTAATCAGAATATTGTATTATTAATACTTATCGTAACAAGGAAATGTAAAGATTGTTATTGAGATACTTAAAAAATGTCGAAATGTTATAATGGCTTTATTTTAATAAATCGATCTAATTATTGATATATCAACGTTTTTCAAAGCTAAATGTTTTAATAGGTATATGTGCTAAAATAGTTCGTTTTTGGAGAAAACTTTAAAATTGAAAGGAAACTGTAATATTATGCATATATATTTTGTGTAATAATATAAATATCTTATTTTTTAACAATTATTATACGGAGGACTTGTATGAAGAAGAAATTAACTTTCGCTGCTATAACAGCTACAGCCGCCGCATCAGCTTATTCTTACCAAGCAGACGCAGCGGAACACAGAGTCAAAGCTGGGGAATCACTATGGTCTATTGCCAATCAATATAACACATCAGTTGCTCAACTTAAGACACTGAACAACTTGTCTTCAAATTTGATTTTTCCGAATCAATCATTACAAGTATCAAGATCTGTAAGCAATACAAGACCAACTACTGTACAAACAGTGAATCGTCCTGCAGTACAGAGTGGTGGGAAGATACATACTGTAGTATCTGGAGATAGCTTATCTTTGATAGCGTATCGTTACAATACATCTGTAAATGAACTTATGCGTCTGAATAATTTAACAGGATACTTAATTTTTCCTGGTCAAAGACTTAAAGTATCGGGAACTACAACGACAACGGCAGTATCCACAACAAGGCCAATTGCAGTGACAAGTAATGCAACATCCCATGTTGTGAAGCCTGGTGAGTATTTATCTTTAATTGCTAATCGTTATGGCATCACCGTTGCACAACTTAAATCATTGAATGGTCTGACATCAGATTTAATATTTCCGAATCAGAGATTAGTTGTTAAAGGTAATGGAGTACAAAGCACACCTACTGTGCGTCCGGTAGCATCACATGCGCCTGTTTCAACTACAGTTACCAATTTCGTTACACCGGTATTTGCACATTCTAATTTATATGATAACGGACAATGTACATGGTACGTGTTTAATAAACGAGCATCCATGGGAAAAGGAATTTCTACTTATTGGTGGCATGCACGTAATTGGGCAAATGGTGCGATTAAAGACGGTTATACTGTAAATAAAACGCCGGCCTATGGTGCGATTGCACAAACGTCTGATGGATATTATGGACATGTTGCTTTTGTTGAAAGAGTAAACGCAGATGGCACGATTCTTGTTTCAGAGATGAACTATGCAACGGGTGTAGGGGTGATTGGTTACCGTACGCTTAATCAATGGCAAGTATCAAGATATGTATTTATACATTAAAAAAGAGATAGCGTCTGCTATCTCTTATTTTATTCTGCTTAGGAAATACTGTGAAGTGCTTGATACTTATCGATGAGTTGTTTTTCGATTCGTGCGAGTTCGATATGTAACGATTTGATTTCATGGCGTAATAGAAATTCATCGTTACGTGCATCTGCCTCATCATACTGATCATTACCGAGTTGGCGTTTCAGTTCTTTTATTTTGTTTGTTCGTGCAATGCTCGCTGCATAACTAGTTGGTGTAATGCTGTTCCATTTTGTGAGTTCCTGCTTTAATGCTCTATAATCTTCTAAATTTCTCATGATTAACGCTCCCTTTTTATTGTATTGAAGATAAAAAAACAACGCCTCCTATAAGAAGCGTTGTAAGGTTCTTATAGTCGGATTACTCCGCAGGAATTAGCACCGTGTTCTTGCGAACCGGTTGCTGAGATATCATTGGGCCTGTCCCTCAATCTCTCTTTATAAGAATGCGTTATTTAATTATTTTCTATTCCATTATAACATATTTTCTTATGATGTGAAGGCGGACTTTATTCCTTTGATTAATCCATCTATCGCTGCATCTAGTATGCGATGCAGTGATTCTCTAATCTTCAGCATAATATCTGTCTCTTGCTGTCTTTCTTCTTTAGTAGAATTAAAACCTTCTCCGTCAACGTTCACATATCCTTTAAGAGACCATATTTTTAAACTTTCAGCTTTGGCCTTTCGTTCTGCCGCCAGCATTCGATTTAAATAATCTTTCTGTTGATACACATAGCCGACTCGAGCGTATCCTTGTCTGACCAGCTGTTCATTAATCATTGTATTACCACAGTAAAGATAGACTAACTCTCTCCCGTATCGATCTTTCTTCCCTTTTGTGTCGTATTGGACACTAAGATCGCAAGTCTTTACAAGTGATTCTGTATAACGTGCCGCTTCAAGAGCATATGGCTGAACGGGTGTATTTGGTTTTTTTGACTCAGGCGTATCAATGAGTAATAGACGGACTGTCTTTTTGCGGTTATTAATTTTCAATGAAACTGTGTCTCCATCAATAGCACGATCGAAGGTCGCCGGTACCTTTGGCATATCACTTTGAAAGGATGAAAAGTTTAATGTGAGGAACAATAATAATAAATTCAATTTAAAACCTCGTTTTTAGCAATATCCTTTAATTATAAACAAACATACGTTCGTAATCAATAGGTATAATGAATTCGTGCTTTAGATATCATCACATGTTAGATATAATAGACTCAACTAGAAAGTGGAGGCGATGTGATGAAGGTTAAAGGAGTGTTTTTGTGTCTATTGGTCGCACTGATTGCCACATACTTGGGTTATATTTTCCCGTTAGTTGGTAGTATGATCTTCAGTATTATTATTGGTATAATCATAGGCAATTTAATAAATACAGCACCTTATGAAGAAGGTATTAAGTATAGTGGTAAGAAGTTACTTCAATACGGCATTATTCTGATGGGATTTACGCTTAGTTTTAAAGCAGCATTGAGTCTAGGTGCATCATCCTTTCCACTCATCATCACGAGCATCGCTGCCGCTTTAAGTGTGGGTGTTTTAGTGGGCAAGTTATTTGGTGTTAATCAGCGTTTAAGTACTTTAATTGGCGTAGGCACAGCAATTTGTGGGGGATCAGCAATTGCAGCAGTAAGTCCAATAATTAAAGCGAAAGATGAAGAGATTGCATTTTCTATTGCTACAATTTTCCTATTTAACATTATTGCAGTATTTGTCTTTCCGACAGTCGGTCACTGGTTACAATTTAGTGATACAGGCTTTGGATATTTTGCCGGTACAGCGATAAACGATACGAGTAGTGTAGTTGCAGCAGGTTATGCATTTAGTGAGGATGCTGGAGATACAGCAACGGTCGTCAAACTTGTACGTGCACTTATGATAGTACCGATTTGTTTAATATTCGCATTATTGCAGGCAGGTCAATCCTCTGTAAATTTAAAAAAGGTCTTCCCTTGGTTTATATTGTATTTTTTCATAGCGAGTATCGTTGCAAGTATTATTCCGATACCAGAATATATCACATCATATATTAAGACTTTATCTACATTCTTAATGAGTACAGCTTTAGGTGGAATAGGTATGACGGTAGATATAGGCAAGTTTTTCAAAGTTGGTATCAAACCGCTAGCGTTAGGTGCAATCACATGGATGGTTGTAATCGTAATGAGTTTAGTCATGCAGCAAGTATTACATATATGGTAGGTGAGTATAATGAAAAAGAAACTGTCATTTTCAGTGTTACTTGCGTTTCTTGCAGTATTATTTAAGAAGGATAATGTAAAATAAAAAGAATTATAAGTGGATTTAGGAGGAATTTGTGTGAATTATTTTTGGTTGAATTGTGGTTATAATAGATTTAATCATTTTGAGGATTTGATGAACCAAGTCTCAGTTTTTGATTCGACAGTGCATTTTAATCCGAATGAGGGATACCAGGCATTTAAACGTGCAAACCCTGGAGATCGCGTCATCTTTTACCTTGTACAAAATAAAATTGGTTTACTTGGGGCTGGAGAAGTACTTAAAGTCGAAGAGCCAAGACGTGGACAAATTAAAATTCATTTTAAATATGATACAAAGCTTGCACCTTTTACGAAAGACTATTTAATTCGAGATGAAAATTTAAAAGAGACGATACAAAGCATGAAAGAGCAGTTGCTGAATCCGATCTCAGAAGCGGACTATAACAAAATTATTAATGTCGGCCAGTATAAAGAAAAAATTAACCGTTACTTCTTAATGAAAGAAGAAATACCATTTGAATCAGGTATGGAGTATACCATTTATGTCAGCAACGTTAACGGTGTACATCGTTTAGGCTATAAACATTATGGAGAGATGCAACCAGAAGATAAGGTCATTATCTATAAAACGAAGCCGGAACGTGGGATATATGGTATTGCAGAAGTCGTTAAAGGAAAGCATGGGAATAAACCTGTACCCGGGAGGACAGATGCAACTGCAATTATCATTAAATATATCGAAGATGTGACACCTCGAACAATTTATGAATTAGATCGTGAACTGATGTTGCGTGCACAATATTTCTTAGACGAAAAATGGAATGAATCTGTGACAGAGATTACTAAAAATCAATATCAAGCCATGTTAGAACCTTCTGAAACGAAAGCGACGCCTACAGCACCTTCCATAAATGAAGTGATAGAAACAGCACAATACAGCGCGCGAAAAGCAGCAATGGATAAGAAGTTCTTTGAAGCAAAGCGATTATCAGATACAACAAAAAACATTGCATTAGAACAACATGACGTAACAGTGCAGCAAAAGCTCTTTCATATCTTCAGTCTGCCACAGCATGTAAACGGGATGAAAACAGTTGTTAAATTTATGAAATTAGATGCGCATGCAGTTAAATTATTTATTGCGGATGCAACTTGGAAACAAGCAAACCTTTACGGGGAATATATTAAGTCAGGTCAACACTATACATATAATCGCGGAATCATCACTGAAGCACTTGCCACTGAAGTGCCAGATACAATTATCATAGAGCATATTGACCATGTGACGACTGAGCAACTTAAACCATTAGTTTATGCATCACAAGGAACGACAGTATCGCTGCCTGTGCTAGAAGAACAACAGCGTGCGACAATTGGACCAGTTGGAAGCGGCGCAACCTTTGAAGTACCAAAAAATTTTAGGGTTATAGGAATTACAACCTCTGATGTGACAGAATTTAAAGCTGCATTTCCAGAGTATATTACCGCAGCAATGAAATTCTATAAATATTAAAAAATTCTTAATTAATATTTTTTATGATATTACATAATGATATTTATATTGATTTAATGTGATGGAAAGTTGTGATTAACTCGATATCTTCTACATATACATCTTAGTTAGAGTCAATACTCAATTTACTACACTTTACTATTGCTGAGTTCAGCCGCTAAAAATATAAAATCTCCAGAAGTCGCTAACGAACGTTCGAATCAACCCTGAGATATAAAATATTTAAAAGCACTAAAACATAGGATGCGAAACTCCTGATTTTTAGTGCTTTTAAATTTAAGTAGAGAAGTAATGAATACGATGATAAATAAATCAAACGAGAATAAGTGACATGATAATAGCGATACCACTGAATATTACTTTACCCCCCTTTTTAGTTTTCCATTCTTTATACATTTGGTTATATTTTGTAATATAATTGTAATTTGAATTTTCTGATAAAATAGGTATACTTATTATAGCATGAAAAATAGGAGGCCGTTTATGGATGTTTTAATGCAATTAGACATGTATAATAATTTATTCCTCCAAATGTTCGTGGGCCCTGATAATGCAATTGCTGCCTCATTTATTACTATGATTGGCATGGCTATTACAATTGTTGTAGACAAACTTAAGTCAGATGAAAAATAACAAATATTTTGATAATCTTCCTATTAAAAAGATGTTTTATAGGAAGATTTATTTTTTTGGAGTGATTTGAAAAATTATTATAGATTTTTCTTCTTTATTACTTTAAAATGTAACAAGAAAGCGTTTTCACAAAGGGGAGAATGACGGATGGGGAAAGAAAAGAAAGCATTTGAAAGAAAAGATATTAATGTTTTTTGGGCATTAGTGCCTTTACTTGTTATGATTGTCTGTATGCTACTTTGGGTTGTAAAACTTAAGCAAGCACCACATATTCCATTGATGATCGGCACTGCTGTCGCAGCAATCGTAGCACATAGACATGGTTTTACTTGGGAACAAATTGAAGAAATGATGTATAGAGGGATTAAGATGGCGCTACCGGCAATTGTCATCATCATCCTTGTTGGTTTAGTCATTGGAGCATGGATTGGTGGGGGTATCGTTGCAACAATGATCTATTATGGTTTGAAGATGATTTCTCCTTCAATGTTCCTTGTAACAATTTGTATTATTTGTAGCATTGTTGCACTTGCAATTGGTTCTAGCTGGTCTACAATGGCGACAGTAGGTGTTGCAGGTATGGGAATCGGTTTGAGTATGGATATTCCAGCGGGTATGATTGCGGGTGCAGTTATTTCAGGAAGCTACTTTGGAGATAAGATGAGTCCGTTATCAGACACGACGAATTTAGCTTCAGGTTTAACGGGTACAGATTTATTTGATCATATTAAGCATATGTTTTTCACAACAATACCGGGTATTATTATTGCATTGATTGCATACTTTTTTATTGGTCGTCAGTTTAGTGGTGATCATTTAGATACGACAAAAATTGATTCAATCACGAAAGCAATGGAAGTGCAGTTTACATTATCACCATGGTTATTGTTAGTGCCTGTGGCTGTCATTGTACTTGTGGCGCTTAAAGTCCCGGCAGTCCCAGCACTTGTCGTCGGTATAATATTAGGGGCAGGGTGTCAATTCTTTATTCAAGGAGATAGTTTACAAATCATCGCGAAGACGTTACAGGAAGGTTATGTGATGAAGTCGGATAATGCACTTGTAATGGAGTTATTCAACAAAGGTGGTCTGGAATCTATGTTCTTTACGATTTCGATGACGATTGTTGCCATGACGTTTGGTGGAATTCTAGAGTTCAGTGGCATGTTACAAGCATTGATTTCAAAGATTTTACTTGTGGCGAAATCTACGGGTAGTTTGATTGCAGCAACATTGTTAAGCTGCTTTACAGTGAATGCAACATGTTCAGAACAATATATTAGTATCGTAGTACCAAGTCGTATGTACTTAAAGGCGTTTATTGATAAAGGTTTACACCCGAAAAACTTATCACGTTGTTTAGAAGATAGTGGTACACTAACAAGTGTATTCGTACCGTGGAATACATGTGGTGTATTCATTTTAGCAACACTAGGTGTACATGTATTTGACTATGCACCATATGCAATTCTAAATTTTGTAGTACCAATCATTTCACTTGTTTATGGTTATACTGGGTTCAAGATTGTTAAGATCAATAAAGAAGAACAGCAGGGATTTTTACGACAACAAGTACAATCTGCAGAACTGTAAAAAACTGGATGCACATTGAAGTGCACCCAGTTTTTTAGTTAATCGTATCGGTATATTGATGGAAAGCTTTTCTGTATTTATCAAGAAGGATAAATAGGGTTTCACCGTCCTCTTTTGTGAAAGTATTTCCTATACTATCATAAATACATTGTTGATGCTCCACCATGACTAGTTTGACGATTTCACAGCCACTATCTGTAATTTTCACACATACTTTACGTTCATCATCTTTACGACGTTCTTTAACGACGAACCCTAAGTCCCTAAGTTTCTTAGTCTTTATGCTTGCAGAATCCATCTTATATTGAATGTCATCTTGTATGTCTGTCACTGAGCTATTACTATCTTTATATACTTTGTATAGAATAAGAAATTCAGCAAATGTGATTCCGAATCGTTTTAAAAGTATAGCATTTAAAACATGCTCGACTTGGCTTGCTGTCTTGAATATTGACTGTTCTAATTTTATCATTTTAACTCCCTCTTTTTTGACGTATATTAAAATTATGACTGATTGAGACGATAGAACGAAATAATTACGGTCAATGTATAATATTTTGCATGATATCTATGTAATATGCAAGTAAAATTTTTCTTAAAAGGAGAATGTAATGAAAATTAAATTCGCTAATAATACTAATATTCAAGCTATACTAGATGTTCAAAAAGCTGCTATACAGGAAATTGGCAATAAAGATATGCTCGTAACTTTATCTGAAGAAGAGATTGCTCAAAACGTGAATGATGGTGTGTTATGTGTTTGTCAGATTGACGAAAGGATTGTAGCATTTCGTTCAATGCATATACCAGTAGACGATTACCTAGGAAAATATATAGCACTTGATCCATCTGATAGAGATAGGCTCATCTACTCTGATATTACAGTTGTACATCCAAACTATCGTGGAAGAGGGTTACAGAAAAAATTAGGAGAATGGCTGTTTCAGGAGATCGATGACAAATATACGATAATAATGGCTACAGTACACCCAGACAATATCGCGAGCATCAAAGATAAGTTTCACCATGGTATGAAGATTGTAGCGCTAGATAACGTATATGATGATAAAATTCGCTATATCTTTGCGTTATTCCGTGATAGAGATTGCATATATGAAGAAGAAGTTGCTGTGAAAATGACTGATGATATGGAAATCAGACGCTTACTGAGTGAGGGATATAAAGGTATAAATTTAAGAGGGAATTTACTTATTTTTACTAAATAAATTTTGTGTAATCAAAATTTTATTAGTATACTTTTAAGTGCATAAGAAAAGGAACAAGTCATACTTAAGCCTTATGAATATTGGCTTGTATTGTTGTATTATTAAGTAAAAGAGGTGGATTTATGGGAAAGAGAAGAAAGAGAAGACTGGGATGTCTTTCAATATTTTTAATCGTATTTGTACTCATGTTATTAGTAGCTGCATGGTTTGTAGGTGGATCATATTTTAAGGTGAAACAAACGGCAGAGCATATTCAGCACAAAATAGAAGGTAGGGACAAGTCAGAACTGCGTGGTGACAAAGTTGACATCGGTAATAAAGATGCAATCAGTGTTGCATTATTCGGGGTTGATTCAAATCAGCAAAGACTTGCAACTGGCGATGCTGGACGTAGTGACTCGATTATTCTGATGAGCATCAATCCAAAGACGAACAAATCACAAATGGTAAGTATCCCTCGTGATACATACAGTGAAATGGTAGGTAAAGGAACGAACGAGAAAATCGCACATGCATACGCATACGGTGGGGCAAAGATGGCGGTAGCATCTGTAGAGAAATTTATGAATGTTCCTATCGATTATTATGCGACGATTAATATGGATGGTATGCATGAAATGGTAGATAAAGTCGGTGGTATCGATGTTGTCAGCAATTCTACTTTCAGTTATGGTGGATTCAATTTTGTAAAAGGACAAGAAATTCATCTAGATGGTGATGGAGCTATGGCATTTATTAGAAGTCGTAAACAAGAAGGTGCGGGAGGCGATTTCGGTCGCCAGGAAAGACAGCAGCTTGTGATTCAGGCATTAGCAACAAAAGTATTAAGCGTAGATTCTGTAACGAAATTAGATTCTTTATTGAAAAGTATCGAAGGAAATGTTGTAACTGATTTATCATTTGATGATTTAAAAGGATTAGCTACTGGTTATAATGGCGCAGTTCGCAATGTGAAGAAAGTTCAGCTTCAAGGAGACGGTGAGATATTAGAAGATGGGCTTTGGTATTTCCTGCCTAATGAGACATTGAAAGCAGATGTACGTGAACAATATATGAAGAATCTAGGATTATAAAACACTTGGATGTTACAATAAGTATAAGAAAATATGATTCGGAGGGAATACTATGAAATATAATACAATATTAATCCCGTTAGATGGTTCTAAGGTCAGTGAGTATGCGTTTGAGAAAGGGATTGGGGTAGCTGTAAGGAATGATGCAAAACTTGTACTTACACATATTGTTGATATTAGAACTTATGCTAACGTTGATGCCAAAGGTGGATCACTTGCTGAGAACGCTGATATCTATGCACAAGAATTGCTAGAAGGGTACAAAGCAATTGCGTTAGACCGAGGTGTAAAGGATGTTGAAATCGTTATAGCGCATGGCGCAGCTAAAAATATTATTCCGAAACAAATTGTAGTAGGTTACAAGGTTGATTTAATAATGTGCGGATCAAGTGGCTACAATGCATTTGAGCGTTTCGTTATGGGAAGTGTGTCTGAAGCGATCGTTAGATATGCAAAGTGTGACGTACTTGTGGTCAGAACAGAACAGGTACCTGAAGACTATGAACTAAACGATTATACAAGGAATTTTAGAGAAAAGTTAATATAAAAAAAAGTGCTGAGACACCTTGTCTCAGCACTTTTTATTTTTTAGTCTTCTCCATTAAGCTTAACTAAGATCTTAACTTGAGATTTATCATTTGTTAATTTTTCGAAACCGTGTTCTACGATATCATCAAGCTCAATTTCCCCGGTAATAGTACTCTCTGTATCAATTTGACCACTACCCATTAAATCGATTGTTTGTTGGTAAGATGCTCTTGAATAAGCGATTGTTGAAGTGATTTTCACACCAGCATTAGTCAATTGTAATGGTGGCCAGTTAATGTCACCAGCAAAAATAGAAACGATTACCATTGTGCCACGAGGACGTGTAGCATCGATCGCTTGTACAAATGTAGGTGTTACCCCGGCTACTTCAAATGAACGGTCTACTCCACCTGGTACGATTTCTTTGATTGCTTCTACCGCGTTTACCTCGCCTGAGTTAATGACATGCGTTGCGCCGCATTCTTTTGCTTTTTCTAAACGTTCTTTAGAAAGATCTAGTACAATAATTTTACTTGCACCAGCCGCACGAGCTGCAAGGGTCGTATAGATACCAATAGGACCCGCGCCAAAGATTGCCACAGTGTCTCCGAACTCTAAGCCACTTTCTTTAACAGCTTGAACGCCTACCGCTAAAGGCTCGATAGTTGCTGCTACACGTAAAGATAATGAATCTGGTAAGTGGTAAAGATTAGTTTCTGGTACATTAACTAAGTCAGTAAAACCACCATCTGTATGTAGGCCGAGGAAACTGAAGCCATCATAGACATCTAGTTCATCTGTATTTTTACCATATGTCACAGTTGGGTTTACTGAAACACGATCGCCAACTTTGAAGTCTTTAACCTCTTTACCAACTTCAACGACTGTACCTGAAAACTCATGTCCCATGATTAGAGGTGCTTTACCCCCAGTAAGATCATCCTCTTTGTCTACGGGAACGAATACTGGTCCTTCTTGATACTCATGTAAGTCACTACCGCAAATTCCAGCATATCCGACCTTAACGCGTACCTCATTATCACGCATTTCACGGATTTCTCTGTCTTCAACTCGAATGTCTTTTTTACCATGCCATACTGCTGCTTTCATGTAATGATCCCTCCAAATATTTATTTACAATATTAGTATACAACTTTGATACTAAATTCACAAACTATATATCCTTAAGGAAAGTTTGTGAATTTTTGAGGTGTAATTTATCCCGAAAATACCTTGTAATAAAACTGATATATATTAGAAATTTTCTTTCAAAAATAGCTTTTTTGGTATTTTTTCACAGTGTTATATAACAAATATTTTATTTTTGAGCTAAAATTTCACAAAGTTATTGTAATCGTTTTCAGCATGTGTTATTTTTAATCTAGTCAATTGGTCATAGGATGACTATACAAATTAATGAGGTGAATTAAATGAGTCAAAAAGCTACTAAAGTAAGATGGATGTTTGCACTGATGTTCTTTCTGATTGGAGTTATTGCATATATGGATAGAGCCAATATCTCATATATTGCGCAACCAATGATGGAAGATCTGAATATGAATAAGACACAGTTTGGTATGTTAGCTTCGGTATTTGCAGCAGGTTATGCATTAATGCAAGTGCCAGCAGGTATTATGGCGGAGAAGTTTGGCCCTAAGAAAATGTTAACATTTGCACTTGTTTGGTGGAGTGCATTCACAATTCTAACAGGGGTTGTCAAAAATCACGGATTATTATACACAATGCGTTTCTTATTTGGTGTAGGGGAAGGACCGATGTATCCTTCAAATGCAGTATTTAATACATATTGGTTTGCCAAAAGTGAAAAAGGTCGTGCATCAAGTGCATTGCTTGCAGGATCATACTTTGGTCCTGTTATTGCACCGTTTGTAACAATAGCTATTTATCAAGCTTTCGGTTGGGAAGCAGTATTCTTTATTTTCGGTG
Organism: Macrococcus sp. 19Msa1099; assembly: GCA_019357535.2. Taxonomy (NCBI): domain Bacteria; kingdom Bacillati; phylum Bacillota; class Bacilli; order Caryophanales; family Staphylococcaceae; genus Macrococcus; species Macrococcus psychrotolerans. The sequence continues at coordinate 1,918,870 of CP079955.1, read as the reverse complement.
CGATTGGTATCATTATTGCTGCAATCTGGGCAATCATTGCTAAAGACTTACCGGAACATCATAAGATGGTTAACGAAGCAGAGAAAGCATACATCATGGAAAACCGTGATGTGGTTCAGACAGATAAGACATCTGCACCTTGGGGACTATTCTTCAAGCGCTTCAGTTTCTTTGCGATTGCTGGACAATACTTTGTAGTACAGTTTGTTATTACTTTATTCTTAATTTGGTTACCGACATATTTACAAGAGGAATACCATGTTGTATTAAAGGATATGAAGTTCTTAGCAGCAGCGCCGTGGTTAATGATGTTTATACTGATTATGGCGGGTGGCACAATTTCAGATGCAATTATCTCTAGAGGCTATTCACGTTTTAGAGCGCGTGCGTTGATTGCAATCTTTGGATTTATCGTATTTGCAGTTTCATTATTCTTATCTGTTCAGACAAATGACATGGTTATGAATTTAATCTACTTATCATTATGTCTTGGTGGTGTAGGTTTATCTATGGGTATGAGCTGGGCTTCTGCTACTGACCTTGGACGTAACTTCTCTGGAACTGTATCAGGATGGATGAACTTATGGGGTAACGTGGGTGCTTTCTTAAGTCCGATGCTTGGTGGATACCTTGTACAGCATTATGGTTGGGATACGACATTCTATTTGATGATTATTCCAGCTGTTGTAGCAATTGTATTATGGTTCTTTGTTAAGCCTGACCAACCATTAATAGTAGAAGAAAAATAAGAGTTAAAAAATAGCAGCTATCCTTGAATGGATAACTGCTATTTTATATCAATTTTCTTACCGTTACCTGATACATAATATTAATTGCAATCGCACATCCTGCTATAACACTTAATGCAAAATGTTGAGGGATACCTGTTGCATATCCGTAAATTGTTATTAACAACATTGCTGCAGGTAAGATGATATTTGTTAACTTAAATGCATTGTAGAGACCCGTAAATATTGTAATCATTTCTTCTTTGGTTAATGAGTCGATGAGTTTATCATCAAAGTCTGATTCGAAGTTTTCTGGAAGGTCGCGTTCTGGATAAAGTTTATTGATCATACTGTAACCATAATAGCGCATTACGATTGCGATCATAAGTGTTACGATACTGATAATCCCTAAATAGAAAGATGCATGGTTTAAACTGATTAACATAATTGAGCCAAGTGCAAAATAAAATGAAATGATTAAGAATATATTCATTTCTGAGAATTTCTTAAAGCTTGCACGATCCTGTTCGTAATGTTCAAGTGATGGGTCGTTATCAACTTTATAGGCAAGTTTGCTGAAGAGATAAGCTAGCAAAGCAGCAAATAATGCGCAAATGCATAAAAGTATAATAAAAGGGGTAGAAGTAAGTATGTCCATTAACAGTACTTTCCAGAGATCGATTGTGAATAAGATAAAAAAGACGATAACTGCTATGATGGTTGGTAATATGTATTTTTTTAGCATAATGCCCTCCTTTTTAATTAGTATACCCAAATAAATTCGAATAAGACATAATACTTTATTAATTAGAATTATTATAATATAATAATTAATATAAACAAGATAGAGGAGAGATTTATAATGGCAAAAAAATCAAATGATAACAAAGTAGTAACAGCTTTAAACCAGCAAGTAGCAAACTGGACGGTATTATATACTAAAATTCATAATTATCACTGGTATGTTAAAGGGCCTCACTTCTTTAGCTTACACGTAAAATTTGAAGAATTTTATAATGAAGCTAGTACATATATTGATGAACTAGCTGAACGTATTTTAGCAATTCAAGGACATCCAATTGCGACATTGAAAGAATCGCTTGAATTATCTGTAGTTAAAGAAGCGAAGAAAGATTTAACGGCTGAGGATATGGTTAAAGATTTATCGAGAGACTTCGATAAGATTATTAAACAATTAGAAGAAGGTAAAGCAGCAGCCGAAGAAGCAGATGATGAGATGACTGCAGATATGTTCCTAGGTATGATTAGTAACCTTGAGAAACATAATTGGATGCTTAAATCATTCTTGAAATAATAAATTTACTTGGTACGCTCCAAATAGTTTGGAGTGTATTTTTTTTTGTTTTTATATAGAATTGAAGAGTAGAGGTGAAGAGAATGGAAGATAAGATGAAGCAATGTATAAAGATTGCAAAGATGTACTATGAGGAAAACCTTGGTCAAAAAGAAATTGCGGATGAGCTGGATATATCAAGACCTACTGTATCAAGACAATTAAACCATGCCAGAGATATGGGGATTGTTGAAATCATCATTCATGATCCATACGAGAAGAGTGATGAATTAGCACATTTAATTCGGGAGAAATATGGTCTGAAGGAAGTGATCATTAAAGATGTAACAAATGATCGTAATGAAACAGTGATAAAGGCAATATCTGAATGTGCTGCGGAATATTTATCTCGAACTGTGAAGAATAATGATATTGTAGGTATCAGCTGGGGTAAGACAATGTTTCGCGTTGCTGAACTTATGAAACCATTGAATTTAAATGGTGTAGAAACGATTCAGCTTAAAGGTGGAGTCTCATATTCTGATGTGGTGACCCATTCGCATGAAACGTTGTCCTTATTTGCGCGTAGCTTTAATTCCATTCCGAGAGATTTACCGGTTCCAGTCATATTTGATAATAAGGAAGTAAAGAGACTTGTTAGTGCCGATCGTCATATTAAAAGTATATTGAAGATGGCGCCGAAATGTAATGTTGCGATTTATACAACAGGGACAGTTAGAGATGAGGCGTTACTTTTTAAGCTCGGTTTTTTCTCTGAAGATGAAGTGAAACGATTGAAAACGAGTGCTGTAGGCGATATTTGTTCGAGATTCTATACGAAAGATGGTAAAATAGCAGACAGATGGGTAGATGATCGTACGATGGGTGTTACGCTCGATACATTACGCAAAATACCAACGAGCATACTTGTTGCTGGAGGAAACCATAAAGTTGAAGCAATACGTGGTGCACTAAATGGAAATATTCCTAATGTGCTCATTACCGATAGTATTACAGCCAGGAAATTACTTTGATTTGAACATAAGTTCATTTATGATTTTTACTTTTGTTCAGTATCTGATATAATAGAAGTGAAATTAAAGGAGGATGAATCATGAACTTAGCAAAGTATATTGATCATACAGCATTAAAGCCTGAAACAACGAAGGCACAGATAGCTCAATTAGCACAGGAAGCACGCGAATATGAATTTATGAGTGTGTGTGTCAACCCTTCACACGTAAAGTATGCTAAATCTTTATTAGAAGGAACTGATGTTCTTGTGTGTACAGTTATCGGCTTCCCATTAGGTGCGAATACACCTGCTGTGAAAGCATTTGAAACGAAAGATGCGATTGCAAATGGTGCCGGTGAAGTTGATATGGTTATTAATATAGGTGCGCTTAAAGATAAGAACTATGACTTAGTAGCTGAAGATATTAAAGCAGTAGTTGATGCTGCAGGAGATGTTACGACAAAGGTGATCATCGAAACAGCGCTATTGACCGATGAAGAGAAAGTAAAAGCATGTGAAATTGCGCAAGCGCAAGGTGCAGATTTCGTGAAGACATCTACTGGATTTTCATCTGGTGGTGCAACGAAAGAAGATATCGCATTAATGCGAAAAACTGTGGGCCCTGATATGGGTGTTAAAGCTTCAGGTGGTGTGCGTTCTTATGAAGACGTTATGGCGATGGTTGAAGCGGGTGCAACACGTATCGGTGCAAGTGCAGGTGTACAAATTTTAAAAGGTGAAGAAGCTAAAGGGGATTATTAATTCCCTTTCCCTTATAAATTTATAGAAAGCGTTTACAAAAAGGAGGAAATTATAATGAGAATGGTAGACATTATTGCAAAGAAACGAGATGGACGTGCGCTTACGAAAGAAGAAATCGAGTTTTTCATCAAAGGTTATACGAATGGTGAAGTTCCAGATTATCAAGCATCAAGTTTAGCGATGGCGATTTTCTTCCAGGATATGAATGACGAAGAACGAGCAAACTTAACGATGGCAATGGTTGAAAGTGGCGACCAGATCGACTTATCAGCAATTGAAGGGATTAAAGTTGATAAACACTCAACAGGTGGTGTAGGTGATACGACAACTTTAGTACTTGGACCCTTAGTTGCAGCGCTTGATATTCCAGTTGCGAAGATGAGTGGTCGTGGACTGGGACATACAGGTGGTACGATTGATAAGCTGGAAGCAGTTGAAGGTTTCCATGTAGAAATTTCGGAAGATGATTTCATGAAACTTGTAAATGAAGACAAACTTGCGGTTATCGGACAGACAGGTAATTTAACACCTGCTGATAAGAAGCTTTATGCATTACGTGACGTTACAGGAACGGTAAATAGTATTCCACTTATTGCATCAAGTATTATGAGTAAGAAGATTGCAGCTGGTGCAGATGCGATTGTACTTGATGTTAAGACAGGTGCAGGCGCATTTATGAAAACAGATAAAGACGCAGAAATGTTAGCAACTGCGATGGTTAAGATCGGTAATAATGTTGGACGTAATACGATGGCGATTATTTCTGATATGAGTCAGCCGTTAGGATATGCGATTGGTAATGCGCTTGAAGTGAAAGAAGCAATTGAAACTTTACGTGGAGAAGGTCCTGAAGATTTAACAGAACTTGTTTTAACACTAGGTAGCCAGATGGTCGTGCTAGCAGGTAAAGCGAATACACTTGAAGATGCACGTGCACAGTTACAAGAAGTAATTAACAACGGTAAAGCGCTGAATAAATTTAAAACATTCCTTAAAAACCAAGGTGGAGATCCATCAGTAGTTGATGATGTAACGAAGTTGCCACAAGCGAAATATGTCATTGAAGTACCGGCGAAACGCACAGGTGTAGTAAGTAAAATCGTTGCTGATGAATTAGGCATTGCTTCTATGCTGCTTGGAGCAGGGCGTGCAACGAAAGAAGATACGATTGATCTTGCAGTAGGACTGATGTTACGCAAGAAAGTTGGAGACAAGGTTGAAGAAGGCGAATCACTTGTAACAATATATGCAAACCGTGATAATGTAGAGGATGTAATGAACAAAATTTATGACAATATTGAAATCTCTGACCACGCAGAAGCGCCAGTGTTAATTCATAAAGTCATAACTGAATAGGAGAGATATTATGACATTTAAAAGAGTGCATCTCATCGTAATGGATTCTGTAGGGATTGGCGAAGCGCCAGACGCAGAGAAGTTTGGTGATGCTGGCAGCCATACTTTAAAACATACGCTGGAAGGATATGAAGGCAAATTACCGAATTTAGAAAAGTTAGGATTAGGTAATATCGCACCACTTCCGGTCGTAAATAAAGTCGATAAACCAGAAGCATACTATACGAAATTATCGGAAGCATCTGTAGGAAAAGATACGATGACAGGTCATTGGGAGATCATGGGTCTGAATATCGATCAGCCATTCAAAGTATATCCGAATGGCTTCCCTAAAGAACTTGTTACAGCTATTGAAGAAATGACAGGACGCAAAGTCGTAGCTAATAAACCAGCATCAGGAACAGCAATTATTGATGAGTGGGGCGAACACCAAATGAAAACAGGTGACTTAATCGTCTATACTTCAGCTGACCCAGTACTGCAAATTGCTGCACACGAAGAGATTATCCCGCTTGAAGAACTCTATGAGATTTGTGAGAAAGTCCGTGAATATACGAAAGACCCGAAATATTTAATTGGGCGCATTATTGCACGCCCATATGTAGGTAAACCAGGGAATTTCACGAGAACATCAAATCGTCATGACTATGCATTAAAACCATTTGGACGTACAGTGATGAATGAACTTCAAGATGCAGGGCGTGATGTTATCGCAATCGGTAAAATCAATGACATCTATGATGGTGAAGGTGTAACGAAGTCCATCCGAACGAAAGATAATATGGATGGTATGGATAAATTATTAGAAGTTGTGAAGTCTGACTTTGATGGAATAAGCTTCCTGAACCTAGTGGACTTTGATGCATTGTATGGACATCGTCGTGATAAAGAAGGTTATATGAATGCAATTAAAGCATTTGATGATAGACTAGGGGAATTATTAGAAGCGTTAAGAGAAGATGATTTACTCATTATTACGGCAGACCATGGTAACGACCCTACAATGCCGGGAACAGATCATACAAGAGAATATGTACCGCTACTCATGTATAGTAAACAGTTTGATGGTGGTCGTGAATTAGAATCGCATACTACATTCGCTTCAATTGGTGCGACGATTGCTGATAACTTTGGTGTTGAATTGCCAGAGTTTGGTGAGAGTTATTTGGAAGAATTGAAGTAAGAATTAGAGGATGGAAGAGGAGTAGGTATCTCAGATACCTACTCCTTTTATTATTGAACAACTTGTCTTTCGATATAACTGATTGCTAGTGATAGTTTTTCTAGAAGTTGTTTATTGATATTTTTATATTCATTCAGATGCTTATAAGCTTGATTATTATATTTAGCATATAATTCAATTGCATCTTCAAGTCCATATAAGAGTATTAAATTTATACGTTCCTTCTCTGTAAACATATTATCATCTCCATTATTTATTGAGGGAAAATTAATTTAACGCAAAATAATATTTGTGTGACGGTGTAATTTATTGTATTTATGCATTACCTAAGCGAAATGGGGTATAAGAATAAAAAGTATAAAGGAGCTAATACATATGAAATATAAACAAACAATTGGTGCTGCTATCTTTGCTGCAGCAAGTGGTGCGCTCTATTATTTTTTAACGAAGAATCAAGGTGATACTATGGATAAGAAACAAAGTAAGAATGTTGAGCTAGTTAAACCTGGAGCTGTATCAGCTGATGTAGCAGATAAAGCGTTTATGATGCCTCATTTTATGATAAAGAATTTAGTGGCAACGCATAATGAACATGGTATTTCATTTAGATTAGATTATAAAATTGATCGAATATTATATGATTATTTAATGCATAATACTCCCCACTATCGCTTTAGATTTACGTTACCAAATGAGTTGAAGTTTTTATTTGAAGGTAATGGAACAGAGAAGGTTTTAGGAGAACTTGTATACGGTACTGGTGAGAAGACGCACTATAGTGTTACTTTTAATTTTAAGAAGCATGATGATGTGTCGCTTGATAAGATAGAGAAGATTAATGAAGCAACTGGTCCATATCACTTGGATATTGTAGATGAACAGCTTAATGTTTTAAATGAATATGATGATGTATATGCAGCTACAAATTTAATAAGATTTTAAAAATAAGTGGCACACATGAAGTTTCATGTGTGCCACTTATTGATATATCAATTAATTATGCTTGTGGTTCTTTTCCAGGCTGATAAATTACATGCCATCTGTCTTTTTTAGATAGCATTTCCTGTGCGATTGCTTTTGCACCTTCTAAAGAATGACTCGCTGCCCAGCCACATTGCACTTCATTACAAGCAGGGACTTCATCAGCTGCTAATACATCATTCAAAGTGTTTTCTAATATTGCTAACACATCTTCATGGTTATCGTGATTGATAAGTGAAACGTAGAAGCCAGTCTGACATCCCATGGGAGAGATGTCTACTACTTTATCTGTATGATTACGGATGTTTTCAGCCATTAAATGTTCTAATGAATGAAGTGCAGGCATCTCCATGTGTTCTTTATTTGGTTGTTTGAAACGAATATCATATTTATGAATTACATCACCATTGATACCTTCTTTGATACCCGCTAATCGTACGAATGGTGCATCGACGATCGTGTGGTCTAAGTTGAAACTTTCAACGTTCATTTTTTTAGTCATAAGCGTCACTCCTAATTTAATTGTTTAAATGCTTGTTCTAAGTCTGCAATTAAGTCTTCACTATCCTCAATACCCACAGAGATTCGAACTAAACCGTCTGTAATACCAAGTTCAAGGCGACGTTCTCTAGGGATCGAAGCATGAGTCATCTGGCTCGGGACAGAAATTAAACTTTCTACTGCACCCAAAGATTCTGCTAAAGTGAAATATTTCGTTGCTTTTACTAAGTTTTCGGCATTTTCTTTAGATCCTACATCAAATGATACCATTCCACCGTAACCTTTGCTTTGTGATTCGTGAATTTTCTTATCTTGTTCATCAAGCAAGACAGGATGGAAGATATTTGTTACGGCACTTTGTTTTTGGAGGAATTCGATGATTTTTAATGTTGAGTGTTCTGTTTGTTCCATTCGAATTGCAAGTGTCTTAATACCGCGCACAAGTAAGAAACTATCTTGAGGTCCAAGTATACCACCTACGGAATTCTGTATAAAGCCAACTGATTCAGAAAGCTCAGGTGTGCGTGTTACAACCAGTCCGGCTACAACATCGCTATGTCCGCCGATATATTTCGTTGCTGAATGAAGTACAATATCTGCACCAAGTTCAAGTGGATTCTGGAAGTAAGGTGTCATAAATGTATTGTCTACAACAGAAATTAAGTTATGTGCTTTAGAGATTTCAACCATTTTGCGAATATCCGTTACATTAAGTAATGGATTGGTAGGAGTTTCGATATAAAGCATCTTAGTATTCTCATTGATTGCCGCTTCAACTGCTTCGATATCGGTTGTGTCAACGAATGTTGATTTAATACCGATGCGTTCGAAGACTTTTGTGAAGACGCGATAAGTTCCGCCGTATACATCGCTACCAACAACGATATGATCGCCAGCATTGAGTAACATGATTACAGAAGATATTGCAGCCATACCTGAACCAAATGCAAAGCCAGCATCACCTGATTCCAAGTCACTGATTAATGATTCTAATGCTGTACGTGTTGGATTCGCTGAACGAGAATATTCATAGCCTTGACGCATATTCCCGATGCCATCTTGTTTGTAGGTACTTGTTTGGTAAATTGGAGGGTTTACAGCTCCAGTGTATTCATCTATTGTATTTCCACCATGAATCATCATTGTTTTCTTTTGCATAATCTATTCTCCTTTAATATCAAATATTTGTTGTGATAAGTATCGCTCAGCTGCATCAGGGAATATTACGACGATATTGCTATCAGTCATATTTTCTTGGGTTTTAAGTGCGGCATGTAGCGCGGCTCCGCTTGAAGAACCGACAAGAAGACCTTCTTTTTGGGCAAGTTCTGAGACACGTGTAAAGGCATCGATATCAGAAATTGTTTCAACGGCATCGATTAAATCTTTATCTAAGAACACGGGCCATTTTTCAACGCCGATGCCTTCTGTGCGGTGACTACCAGATTCTCCACCATTTAATATCGAACCTTCAGGCTCTACGATAACGCGATGACTTTCTTTGAAGTGCTTTGCAAGACCTGTAAATGTTCCTCCACTGCCTGCACCAGCAACGATTGCATCAACCTTCCCAGCATCTCTTTTTATCTCCTTTGCCAGTTTATCGTAGCTTGAAGGATTATCTGCTGATTCAAATTGATTTGTATAGAATGCACCGGTTTCTTGAGCGAATTTCAGCGCTTCTTCGCGTGCGAAGAGCATTCCTTTTTCTGTAGGGGTATTTACGATTTCAGCCCCTAATGCATGCATGATGCTTTGTTTTTCGATGCTGAATTTCTCGGGAACATAGACATGTAGCTTTAATCCATACTGTTGACAGATGAGTGCAAGACCAATTCCTGTATTACCAGCTGTAGCTTCAACAACTGTACCGTTTTGAATATCACCACGAAGTAAAGCCTGTTCTAAAATGTTGACACCCAGTCTGTCTTTTACAGAGCCGCCCAGATTATAGAACTCAAGTTTTGCAAATAGACGGTTTCCTTTATTCAGTGGAAAATGCTTAAGTTCCACTAGCGGTGTATTACCGATTAAATCAGCAGGAGTTTTTACTTTTTTTTTAGTTAATATTTGAAGATGAGCGAAACGATTCATCTGAGTGGATTGATAATCAAATCCCAAGTCGTTGGCAATCTCTTCCATTGTCTCCTTTAATGGATAATATTCTCTTTCCAGATCTTCGACAAGATTATGGTAACCTCGTGCGTCATAATGTGATTTAATCTGTTCTTTTTCATCTAAGGAATTGAACATTGTGTCCAATATAATGATGTTTCCATCTTCGGAGAGAAGCGGCTTATAAAGGGCAATCGCTTCTTTCTTTTCTTTATCTGTAAGGTGGTGAAAAGCAAAAGAAGAAATAAATGTATCTGTTTCTCTAGCATTGAAGTTCAGGAAATCGCCACGTTCGAACGTAATACCTGTCTTAGCCTCACCTAACTTTGTCATATCAATACTTGGTTCTACAGCCTGTACGTCCAATCCGCGCTGTAATAACATGTTTGTTAAATTCCCAGTTCCAGGACCAAATTCTGTTACGCGTTTTCCTGCGTGTTTTGTTGCTTCTTCTATCATAAAATCATAGTTTGAGAATACATCTTTATATTCGGGATTTTGTCCTGTTACAGCATCATCATAATCTGATGCCCATGCTTTAAAGATGTCCATAAAAGGTAAACTCATCGATACACTCCTAATATTATTATTCTTATCAGATAACTCGGGATTAATAATATCATGAATTTATTATTTACTCAATATAATAGTTTGTGAATTTGTGTGCAAAGAAGTATAATATTTTAAAATGTATCTAAAGAAGGAGGGGAAAGGATGAAACAAGTGATGATAGTACCTTACGATAGTATATGGCAGCACCTTTATATAGGCGAAAAGAAAAGAGTGCTTCAGAAGTTAAAAAATATTAGTGCGATTCATCATATTGGGTCTACTGCGGTACCAGGTATGGACGCACGTGCGACGATAGATATTGCTGTAGAGGTGAAGCATGATATTGAAGCACTAGAGTTAGCTGAACTTGGATATCATTTAATCTGTAAAGAAGTATGTTATAAAGTATATGCTACAAAGGATCATCAATTTCATCTTTTTGTGTATAAAGAGGCAGATGAAGAATTATTGAAACGCATTAAGTTAAGAGATTATTTTCGAACATTTTCAAGTGAGAGAGATCGTTATAGTGCGTTCAAATGGGAACTTGCAAGAATTTATCCTTTTGATTTCTCTTCGTATAAAAAGGCGCGGGACATCTTCTTGACTGTAATTGAAGTTAAAGCGATGAACTGGAACGGATCGAACGAAGTACAGATATTCGGATAATATCTGAAAAATAAGTTATCTTATTGACAATCATGCTTTAAAGCTCTAATATAATTGATAACAATTAAACACTTATCGAGACGGACGGAGGGACAGGCCCGCTGATGTCCAGCAACCTGCAATATGTAAGGTGCTAATTCCTGCAGCTTATGCTGACAGATAAGACGTATAGACATCCTTATCTGAGGGTGTCTTTTTTATTAAGTGGACTTAATTGAATTTAATTAAGGGGTAATGACGATGAATGAACAAAATGTACTTAACTATATTGAATATAATAAAGAGGAATTTATTAAAATAAGCCACCAGATTCACGAACGCCCGGAACTTGGAAACGAAGAGTATTTTGCGTCTAGTTTACTCATCAAGACTTTATATAACGAAGGATTTACAATTGAGCGTGATATCGCAGGCCACGAGACAGGATTCATTGCGACATTTGAAAGTGAACATGAAGGACCGACGATTGCATTCTTAGCGGAATACGATGCTCTGCCTGGACTTGGTCATGCATGCGGACATAATATTATCGGAACATCAAGTGTGCTTGCAGGCGTGAGCATTAAAGAATATGTTGGAACGCACGGCGGTACGATTAAAGTATTTGGTACACCAGCTGAAGAGGGTGGTGTGAATGGTAGTGCAAAGGCGTCGTATGTTAAAGCTGGATTATTCTCTGAGTGCGATGTTGCTTTGATGATACATCCAGGACACGAGTCATATCGTACGGTGCCTACACTTGCTGTAGATGTATTTGAAGTCGAGTTCTTCGGTAAGACCGCACATGCTTCTGAGAATGCTCATAATGGGATTAACGCACTGGACGCAATGATCAGTTTCTTTAACGGGATTGCGCAGCTTCGTCAGCATATTCGAAAATCTGATAAAGTACATGGTGTAATATTGGATGGCGGCAAGAGCGCGAATATTATCCCGGATTACACGAAGGCAAGATTCTACACGCGCGCAATGAGTCGCAAGGAACTAGATGTGTTAACCGGCAAAGTTGAACGTGTTGCTGAAGGTGCTGCACTTACTGCGGGTGCAGAGTATAAGCTGAATCACATTCAAAATGGAGTAAATGAATTTATTCGAAATGATTTGTTAGATGATCTATTTGAACGTCATGCTAAAAAGCACAATGAGGTAATATTACATGATGATTTTGGTTTTGGATCAACAGATACAGGGAATGTGAGTCATGTTATCCCAACAATTCATCCGCATATAAAAATTGGGCCTTCAAGCCTAGTAGGGCATACTGTTGAATTTAAAGATGCTGCTGGTAGTGCACATGGAGATCATGCACTGATTCAAGGTGCTAAAATAATGGCGACGATGGCATTAGAACTCATTGATAATCCGGATGAATTAAAAGCGATAAAAAATTTACATACAGTGTTGAAGGGAAAAGTCTATGACCACCAATAAATTAAATATTTCACTCACGATGCGTGATCTGTATGGTGATAATGTGCTTTACACATCACGACCAAGCTATGGTTTTAATCCGTGGCTACAGCCTGAAGAACATCAGTCGAATTTATTAAGTGCCAGAGAATTAATCATTGCAGAGATGCCTGTTATTGTTCATAAAGCAACGGTAACTGAGAAGACATGTGAATTATTTGGCGCAGCGGGAGTAGCGATGCCCAAAACATATATCACGTATGAAACACGTGAAGAGTATGAAAAGGCTTTAAAAGAATATGCCGAGACAGGAAAGATATTCTTCCAATATGCGCACGAGACTGATATTGTGGACAATGATGATTATGTTGTACCACGAGACATATTTTTAGATTTAAACAACAAATCACTCATCCATAAATGGACGGGTGGAGAGTATCTTCCAAAACGCGAAATTGTAAAAATTGATGATTTCCAAACACGTGTACGTGAATGGACGCTTCCTTTTGTTGTTAAGCCGGGTGACGAACATCCGACAGCAGGTGGATATGGTGTGATGCTATGTTATACAGAAGATGATGTGGAAAGTTCGATAAAACGCGTGCAGGCGGCAAGTGGTACCGAGCAGTTGATTATCGAACAATTTGTTGAACCTATTAAAAATTACTGCGTACAATATGCGTATAGCGAAGAGAAGGGCATCACATTTTTGGGTGCATCGCTTCAGATGGTAGAAAAATACGGTAAATACAGAGGTAATACAACAGATAGGAATGTACCTGAATCTGTAATTGAAGCCGGTAGAAAGATTATGAAGAATGGTGTCGATGCGGGCTATAAAGGGATTGCAGGATTTGATATATTAGTAGATAAAGATGATAATCTGTTTGCAATTGATTTAAACTTCAGACAAAATGGATCAAGTTCATTATTGTTACTGGATGATGTACTAAAAGGGGACTGTAAAAAGTTCCTTGCCTATTACTCTGATGGTGATAATGCAGCATTCTATGAAACAATTTTAAACGAAGTAAAGAGTGGTAACTTATTCCCATTAGCATATTATGATGGAGATTATAGAGATAAAAATGCTTTCCCGTCACGCTTTATTTGTATATGGTATGGTGATGACGAAGCATTCATCGATCAAAAAGCAAAACAATTTGAACAACGTTTAAAAGGTGAAGTTCATGAAGACTAGAAAAAGTAGTATATTTGCAGCATCGGTAATTAGTGCGACATTGCTGCCGATGCTTGTAAGTTTAATAAAGGTGCTTAAAAAATAACGTAAAGGCTAAGCCTTTACGTTATTTTTCATCCATCAACCTAAGTGTGCCCACAGCACCTGAATATTCTCCGTTTTCGATAAAGTAAGGTTTGAAGTTACGTAATTTAGTATAATTTACGACGATATCCTGCAATAATTTGTTGTCCAGAAAACTAGAACCGATGTAAACAACATATTCTGCTCCAAATTCTCTAGCTGCATGGATAGATACTGTCGTCACTGTTTCTCCAACGATTCCGAGGACAGAAGCAATCTTATCTGCATCTGTAAAGCTTTCGGTGTCTTTGTTGTGAAGTACGTTCCCGAAGTTAGCGGCTGTAAGATCGCCTGGAATGGGTGTTTTATCACCTTTATAAATATGTTTTACTTTAAGATCGATAATATCGCGATTACCAGCTCTAGCTGTTGTAACGATATCTGCAAAATCTTCTTTCCCAGTCAGTAAGTATGAGAGTCCCATCATCATACCTCCACCTGCACCTGTTCCGCCTGCACGAATTTGTTTATTCTCATCAACAAAGTGGATGGAAGTTCCTGTGCCTACATTGCTGAATACAAATTTATCGAGATACATATTATTTTCATCTAAAAAGGATTGAATCCCTTTAAATGTCGCATCAAACTCAATTGATTGAAATGCATCATGTGAAATAAGACTATTTAAATAAGTGGCTTTTCCGCCTGTTAGAGCTACTTGTGCATCTGGCATAGTGTTAAGCCATGCTGCAACGCGTTCAATGTCTGTAGATTGTTCTTTTTTATATGTAAATGTATCGTTTTCAAGGATAGCAATTTTGATTAAGGTACCACCTGCATCGATTCCTATTTTCATCATAAACCTCACATTTTTTATTTTATCTTATCATATAAGGTGATGCTTAGCAGTCAAAAAATAAACTTTCATGTTCTAATATTTAAAAAATGGGTAAAATATATTTAACAAAATAAATTGCAATGTACGGAGGCAAAGAGATAATGGAATTCTTAGGTTCTAAAATTAAAATTGTACAGTATAAAGAAGACTATCGTGAGGCATTAGACCAGTTCGAATTAACAGAGCGTCAAATGATTTATTCTTCTTTACCGAAAGAGGTATTAGATGAAGGGTTGATGGATCCGGATCGTAGACCGTGTGTTGTGCTTAATCGTGACGAAGAGGTTGTAGGGTTCTTTGTGTTGCATCAGCATTATCAACATGAAGGATATGATACGCCGATTAATGCAGTATATGTCCGTAGCTTATCAATCAACAATAAGTTGCAAGGTCATGGCTATGGCACTGAAATTATGATGAATATTCCTGAATTTGTACAAAGTGTATTTCCGGATTTCGATCAACTCTTCCTAGTAGTTGATGCAGAGAATCAGGCTGCATGGAATCTATATGAACGTGCCGGTTTTCTTCATTTAGCGACGAATCCTGAAGGGCCAATCGGAAAAGAGCGTCTCTATTATCTAGATTTAGGTGCCGATTATGTTTCGAAGCTACGACTCATTAAAGACGAAGAGGTTATTCGCCTTGAAAGAGATGGTCAGTTTGTTGGAGAAATTGAATATACAATTGAAGATACTACAGCTCACCTCGTATCGTTTAATATACAGCAAGATGTAGACGTTATTAAACAAAATGTATTGAGACAAATCGCTACTTTCCTTCGTCGTAATTTTGAAGCAGTAGATAAAATTGAGATCGATGTGTCAGGTGATGATGCCGCGCTTTATTTAAGTAATAACTTTGTAGCGATGGATACAGCAAATACACAAGTATTAACGAAGTTAATTAAATATTAATAGAGAAATTTTGAATAATTATTGCGCTTTTTGGAAGTAATTTGTTATGATGTAGTATAAACACTTTAGAGTTCTGAAAGGACGAATATAATGAAAATCTCTGAATATACTAAAGAAATGATGGACGAAAATTCTTTTATCGACTTAGCTTACATGGCTTTAAGCGAAAAAGGTAAAGAAGTAAACTTATACGAATTAATCGATGAGTTTAAAGCCATCGGGAATTATTCTGATGAAGCAGTAGAAACGCGTGTCGTACAATTCTATACAGACTTAAACACAGATGGTAGATTCTTATCTACTGGTGAATATATGTGGGGTCTGCGTGACTGGTATTCAGTGGACGATATTGAAGAAAAGATTGCACCAACTGTTCAGAAGTTTGATATTTTAGATGAAGAAGACGAAGATTCACCGAAGATCGCCTTATTAGGTGAGGATGAAGTGGAAGATGAACTTGATCTATTACCGACTGATGGTGACGAGGAAAATGTTGACACTGAAGATGAAGAAGTGGAAGATGAATTAGATGAGGCAGGTCTTGTTGTTGAACCGGATGAAGAATTCGAAGAAGAAGAAGACGAATTTGAAGACGAGGAAGAATAATCATAGTTGACAATCTTCTTAAAAATGATTATTATTTTACTTGGGCTCCTTAATTTAAGGACGAACGTATAAACTATACGCTCCCAATGTACTTACTGTGCATGGGAGCGTTTTTTATTATTTTAATTTCCAGGAGGTAAACATGACAAAATTTATATTTGTAACAGGTGGCGTTGTTTCATCATTAGGTAAAGGGATTACGGCAGCAAGTTTAGGTCGTTTATTAAAGAATAGAGGACTTAAAGTCACGATTCAGAAATTTGATCCATATTTAAATGTTGATCCAGGTACGATGAGTCCTTATCAGCATGGAGAAGTATTCGTAACAGATGATGGAGCTGAGACTGACCTTGATTTAGGGCATTACGAGCGTTTTATCGATATCAATTTAAATCAGTATTCTAACGTAACTGCAGGGCGTGTGTATTCTCATGTATTAAAGAAAGAACGTCGTGGAGATTATTTAGGTGGTACTGTTCAGGTTATCCCTCATATTACAAATGAAATTAAGTCACGTTTACTGCTTGCGGGGGAATCTACGAAAGCTGATGTTGTCATTACTGAAATTGGTGGTACAACAGGAGATATTGAGTCATTACCATTTATCGAGTCTATCAGACAGATTAAAAGTGACTTAGGTCGTGAGAATGTAATGTACATTCACTGTACTTTACTGCCGTACATTAAAGCAGCTGGTGAAATGAAAACAAAACCAACTCAACATAGTGTAAAAGAACTTCGTGGATTAGGAATTCAGCCAGATATGATTGTTGTGCGTACAGAATATGAAATGACGGAAGATTTACGTGATAAAATTGCGTTATTCTGTGACATTGATAAAAAATCAGTAATTGAATGTCGCGACGCAGATACGCTATATCAAATTCCTGTAGCATTACAAGCACAGCATATGGATGATCTTGTAATCGAGCGTTTAGGACTTGAAGCAAGTGGAGAAGCGGATCTTACAGAATGGAATAAGCTTTTGGACACTGTGCGTAACCTAGAAGGCAAAGTTAAAATTGCATTAGTAGGTAAATACGTGGCGCTTCAGGATGCATATCTTTCAGTTGCTGAGGCGTTAAAACATGCGGGATATGAATTTGGAAAAGACATCGAAATCGATTGGATTAACTCAGAAGATTTAGATGTAACAAACTATAAAGAACGTTTACAAGATGCTGATGGTATATTAGTACCGGGTGGATTTGGTGAACGTGGTATTGAAGGTAAAATTCTTGCGACGCAATACGCACGTGAAAACAACGTGCCATTCTTAGGTATTTGTTTAGGGATGCAGTTAGCAACAGTTGAGTTTGCACGTAATGTTGTTGGCTTAAAAGACGCACATTCATCAGAACTTGATCCAAACACGCCTTATCCAGTTATTGCATTATTGCCTGATCAGAAAGATGTTGTTGATTTAGGTGGAACATTAAGATTAGGCTTATATCCATGTGAACTAAAAGAAGGAACAAGAGCACATGCTGCTTATGGTACAACGCATGTTGATGAACGCCACCGTCATCGTTATGAGTTTAACAATGAATTCCGTGAGCGATTAGAAGAAAAAGGATTAGTGTTCTCAGGTTTATCTCCGGATGGACGTTTAGTGGAAATCGTTGAAATTCCTGACCATAAATGGTTCGTGGCATGTCAATTCCACCCGGAATTTTTATCTCGTCCAATGAAACCTCAGAAATTATTCAAAGGATTCATTGAAGCTGCGATTCAATAGAGAGGTTATCATGTGAGCGATAAGCCTTGAACAAGATTCTAAATGGTGTGATAGCGTCCGAATAGAAGCTGGTAAATGCAAATTTGAAACGCCCGAACAGACAACTGTTCGGGCGTTTATGCTATGCTTCCTCTTCTTCAACTAACATTTCATACATGACATTATAAATGCCGTAGTATATATAGTTCATCGCCATCATATGAGGCGTAATAATTCGGCTGAAGTTTTCGGTTGGTACGAGGGCACGTGGAGTACTTAAATCGATAAAGTTCATCACATCTATACGTTCATCTTTATTACATACAAGAACGAAATCGATATCTTTTTCCTTCAGCATCGTAATAAATTCATGACAATCTTCATTGTACGTGTCGCTCATCACTAAAATGCGGTCCGTATGATCGATTAGCGATTCAGTAATAAATTTTTCTGAGTCAAATAATTTTTCTTTGCTTTCTACAGCAAAGTCTTCGAAATGTTTAAGATCGCCAAATCCTTTAACATATATTTTTCCCTGACCGACAACAGCTTGTGCAAGCAGTCGTGCTGCAATATCAATTTCTACTTCTTGCGCTTCTATTTTTTTAAAGATACCATTGAGTTGTGTATTAAATATTTTGAACATATTAAACCTACTTTCAAGAAATGATTGACTATATCATAACATACTGGGAGATAACCGATGAAAATACTCATAGTAGATGACGAAATAAATATTCGATTGTTATTTAAAGAAATATTGTCTATTCAAGGTATAGAAGCTGATGAAGCAGAGCATGGTAAAAAGGGACTTGAAATGGTGATAGTTAACGATTATGACATTATATTTTTAGATCGACGGATGCCTGTAATGTCGGGGGAAGAAACATTGAGAGAAATGAGAAAATATACTGATAGACCAATCTACTTAATCTCTGCTTTCCAGACAGATGAACAAATTAAAGGACTTAAAAGTCGTGGCGCATCAGGAATACTAATGAAACCGTTTACTATTGGAGAAGTTGTGAATATTGTGCGAAAATACACAAAGTAGCCACCTTTATAAATGCAAACACAGGACGATAGTGCTATACTAAATCTATAAAATTAGTGCCTAACGCACACAAGGAGGATATTATCCATGCCATTAGTTTCAATGAAAGAAATGTTAATTAAAGCTAAAGAAGGTGGTTATGCAGTTGGTCAATACAACCTTAACAACCTTGAGTTCACTCAAGCAATTCTAGGGGCTTCACAAGAAGAGAATGCACCAGTTATCTTAGGTGTATCTGAAGGTGCAGCAAAATACATGGGTGGTTTCTATACGGTAGTTAAGATGGTTGAAGGATTAATGCACGATATGAACATCACTGTTCCAGTTGCAATTCATTTAGACCACGGTTCAAGCTTTGAAAACTGTAAAGCAGCAATCGATGCTGGATTCACTTCAGTAATGATCGATGCTTCTCATCATTCTTTCGAAGAGAACGTTGAAATCACTAAGAAAGTTGTAGAATATGCGCATTCTAAAGGTGTATCTGTTGAAGCGGAATTAGGTCGTGTTGGCGGTCAGGAAGACGATGTCGTATCTGATGGTGTTGTATATGCTGATGCTAAAGAATGTCAGGAATTAGTTGAGAAAACTGGTATTGATTGCCTAGCTCCTGCATTAGGTTCAGTTCACGGACCTTACAAAGGTGAACCGAATTTAGGATTTAAAGAAATGGAAGAAATAGGTAATGCTACTGGTTTACCATTAGTATTACACGGTGGTACTGGTATCCCAACGAAAGATATCGAGCGTTCAATTTCGTTAGGAACTGCTAAGATTAACGTAAATACTGAAAACCAAATTGCTTCAGCGAAAGCAGTTCGTGATACATTAAACAATGACCCAGATGTATATGACCCTCGTAAATATTTAGGGCCAGCACGTGAAGCAATTAAAGCAACTGTGATTGGTAAAATTAAAGAATTTGGAACTTCTAATAAAGCATAGTTATATATGTTGATAGAAAGAGCACTCTGAAATTTCGGAGTGCTCTTTTTCTTGACTTTACTTTGTAATCTATCTTATATTAAATTTCTATGGCTTTGCTTTGCATAGAAATGTTAAATTAGTTTATAATAATATAAAATATTGAAATAAGTTAAAGATAAATAATTTGTGATTACAATTAAAGGAGTCCCGAATATGTCACAGGAAGTAATTAAAATCAGAGGCGGTAAACCGTTAAATGGCTCTGTTCAGATAAGTGGTGCAAAAAATAGTGCAGTTGCACTTATTCCAGCTACATTAATGGCGAATGATATTGTGAAATTAGAAGGATTACCTGAAATTTCAGATGTTGTTACATTGATGAGCTTACTAGAAGATCTAAATATAAAGACGGATTTAGATGGAGATACTTTAACGATTGATCCTTCAGAAGCGATTAATATGCCTTTACCGAACCATAAAGTACAGTCTTTACGTGCGTCTTATTATATGATGGGTGCAATGTTAGGGAAATTTAAGAAGTGCATCATTGGACTGCCAGGTGGATGTCCTTTAGGGCCACGTCCTATTGACCAGCATATTAAAGGATTTGAAGCGCTAGGTGCTAAGATTACGAATCAAGCAGGTGGCATGTATCTTGAAGCTGACGAGTTGAAGGGTGCTAAAATTTTCATGGATGTAGTATCGGTAGGTGCTACAATAAATATTATGCTAGCAGCTTCAATGGCAAAGGGTAAAACAGTGATTGAAAATGCTGCAAAAGAGCCTGAAATTGTAGATGTTGCGACGCTCCTTAATAATATGGGTGCTAAAATTCGTGGCGCGGGAACGGATACATTGAAAATTGAAGGTGTTGAAGCGCTTAATGGTACAACACATACGATCATCCCGGATAGAATAGAAGCAGGTACATATATGTGTGCAGCTGCTATGATGGGTGAGGATGTACTTGTAGAAAATATCATTCCACTACATATGGAGCCTTTAACTGCTAAGTTGAGGGAGATGGGCATTACCGTAGAAATTGGTGAAGATTCCGCGCGTATTAAGAAACCAGATACGTACAAACCGGTAACGATTACTACAAATGTGTATCCTGGATTTGCTACGGATCTACAGCAGCCATTTACGCCGTTATTATTTAGAGCGGATGGTCAAAGTATTGTTACTGATACGATATATCCAGCACGCTTTAAACATGTTGAAGAATTAATGAGAATGAATGGCAATATTAAAGAATCTGACGGGACAGCCGCTGTACAAAAATCAAAACTTTCTGGAGCTGAGGTTGCAGCGAGTGATTTACGTGCTGGCGCATGCCTTGTAATCGCAGGCTTATATGCTGATGGTGTAACTACAGTATATAATGTTCGCCATATTGATAGAGGCTATAGTGGTATTGTAGAAAAACTGAAAAAATTAGGTGCGGATATCTGGAGAGAATCTATTGAAGATTAAGACGGTCAGCTGACCGTCTTTATTGTACATTATTGATATAAAAAATATACCTTGGTATAAAATTGTACTTTTTATACTAGATATATTTTTTATATCGTGTTATAATCGAGAGATAAAGAGGTGATATTATGGAAGTTTGTCCATATTTAGAAGAGACGTTTAAAATCCTCGGCAGAAGTTGGAATGGATTATTAATCAATTATTTATCGCGTTCTGAGAATAATGCAGCACATTTCTCGGATATTAAACGTGATTTAAAAACCATTACACCGAGAGCGTTGAGTTTGAAACTTACAGAACTATCTGAGTGGGGCCTTGTAGAGAAGAAAGTCATTTCAACAACGCCTTTATCTATTAAATACGTTTTAACTGACAAAGGTATCTCGTTGTCTGAAGCAATGCATCCTATAGAATCCTGGGCGCAGGAACATCTGGAATTAGAAATTCCGAAAAAAGGCGAGGCTTAAGCCTCGCTTTTTTTGTTGGACTTATCACCTGTATATAATTACAAACTAATAGTATGTAAAATGACGAATTATGTTATACTAATTAAGAAAATTATTGGTGATAGGAGAATGATGATGGAACGTAGTTTATCGATGGAATTAGTCAGAGTAACTGAAGCGGCAGCTTTGAAGAGTGCGAAATGGGTAGGTAAGGGCCTTAAGAATGAAGCGGATGATGCAGCAACAACGGCAATGCGAGAAGTATTTGATACAATTCCGATGGACGGAGTTGTAGTAATCGGGGAAGGTGAAATGGATGAAGCGCCGATGCTTTACATCGGGGAAGAGCTAGGAACAAAAGAAGGGCCGGCGATTGATATTGCGGTAGATCCTTTAGAAGGTACTACTTTAGTAGCTGAAGGTAGCTGGAATGCGATGACGGTACTTGCTGTAGGTGATCGTGGTACATTACTGCATGCTCCTGATATGTATATGGAGAAGATTGCGGTTGGACCCGAGTGTAAAGGTGTTGTTGATATCTCTAAATCAGTAACAGAAAACTTACAGGCGGTAGCAAAAGCTAAAGGCAAAGATGTCTCAGAAGTTACAGCGACATTATTGAATCGTAAGCGTCATGAAGATATTATTAAAGAAATTCGTGAAGCTGGTGCGCGTATTAAATTAATCGAACACGGTGATGTAGCTGGCGCAATCAATACAGCATTTGACTTTACAGGTGTGGATGTATTGTTCGGTTCTGGTGGTGCGCCAGAAGGTGTTATCGCTGCTGTAGGGATTAAAGCGTTAGGCGGGGATTTCCAAGGAATATTATTACCGGAAGACGAAGAACAAGAAGCGCGTTGTCGTGCGATGGGTATCGAACCGAATACTGTACTGAAGCTTGATGATATGGTTAAAGGTGACGATGCAATCTTTGCAGCAACTGCTGTGACGGACGGTGAACTGATGAAGGGAGTACAATTTAAAGGTGGGTTTGCTGAAACATACTCACTTGTTATGCGTGCGAAATCAGGAACGGTCCGCTTTATTCAAGGACGACACAGCTTAGAGAAGAAACCGGGATTAGTAATTAAAGATAGCGATAGAATATAATAGAATGACAGAAGTCAAGTAAAGCCCGAATATTGCAGGAGAAGTTTTTCGTTTTCTGTGATATTCGGGTTTTTACATTCTTTACTGTATATGAGTTGTTATATAACAATAAGTAATATTTCTTTGTGATAAACAGAAATCGTGTTAAAATTAATTTGTTTGCCCCTATAAACTCCTTCAATTCCGCTAAATAAATTCTTATAAATATATAAAACAATTTTTAATAGAAATGGGTGTCATTATGCCAGAAAAAATTAGAACAAGTCCGCAATATGAATCTTTTCATGAACTCTACAAAAATCAGACAACGAAAGCTCTAACACAACGTGCAAAAGAATTAGGTCTTGTAAATTACAGTAAACTTAATAAAAAGGAACTCGTGCTTGCCATTATGGAAAAACAGATGGAAAAAGACGGCAATTATTATATGGAAGGTATTCTTGATGATATTCAGCCTGACGGATATGGTTTCTTAAGAACCGTCAATTATTCTAAGGGTGAAAAGGATATTTATATCAGCGCAAGTCAGATTCGTCGTTTTGAAATAAAAAAAGGGGATAAAGTTACTGGAAAAGTGCGTAGACCTAAGGAAAATGAGAAGTATTATGGTTTGCTGCAGGTAGACTTTGTTAATGACCAAAACGCTGAAGAGGTTAAGAAACGTCCGCATTTCCAGGCGTTAACACCACTCTATCCCGATGAGCGCATTCGCCTGGAGACAACGAAAACGGCTTATTCTACGCGTATAATGGACTTAGTTACACCTATTGGGTTCGGCCAGCGTGGAATGATTGTAGCGCCACCTAAAGCAGGTAAGACATCGCTACTTAAAGAAATTGCGAATGCTATTTCAGTTAACCATCCAGATGCAAAACTTTTTATACTATTAATTGGGGAACGTCCTGAAGAAGTTACAGACCTCGAACGTTCAGTTGAAGCTGCCGAAGTAGTGCACTCAACGTTTGACGAGCCTCCTGAACATCATGTGAAAGTTGCTGAGTTACTCCTTGAACGTGCAAAGCGCCTTGTTGAGATTGGTGAAAATGTTATTATTCTTATGGACTCTATAACGCGTCTTGCGCGTGCGTACAACCTTGTTATCCCACCGAGCGGTAGAACGTTGTCAGGTGGTCTTGATCCTGCGAGCCTTCATAAACCAAAAGCATTCTTCGGCGCGGCGCGTAATATCGAAGCTGGGGGAAGTTTGACAATATTATCAACAGCGCTTGTAGAAACAGGGAGCCGCATGGATGATATGATCTATGAAGAATTTAAAGGAACTGGTAACATGGAGTTGATGCTTGATAGAAAGCTAGCTGAAAAACGTGTATATCCAGCGATTGATATTCGACGCAGTTCAACACGTAAGGAAGAGTTGTTACTCGATAAAAATGAGCTTGATATGATATGGCAACTCCGTAATTTGTTTACTGAGAGTCCGGACTTCACCGAACGTTTCTTAAGACGCCTAAAACAAAGTGAATCTAATGAAGATTTCTTTAAGCAATTGGGAGAACGTATGGTTGAAAGTGCGAAGACAGGTAAGCCGATTATATAAATTTATAGTTGCATTCTACACACAATCCATATATAATATGTAAGTATTGACGTGAAAATTATTCACGAATAAACTCTGTTCCGGATGGTTCAGGGCAAAGGAGCTGAAAAATAATGAAACAAGGAATTCATCCTGATTATCACAAAGTAATTTTCTTAGATTCTACTACAGATTTTAAATTCTTAAGTGGGTCTACACGTACTTCAAGTGAAACAATGACATGGGAAGATGGAAACGAATATCCAGTTATCCGTTTAGATATCTCATCTGATTCACACCCATTCTACACAGGACGTCAAAAATTCGCATCTGCGGATGGTCGTGTGGAACGTTTCAACAAAAAGTTCGGATTCAAATCAAGCAACCAATAATTCAAATGATCCCATGGCCAGTTTTGGTTGTGGGATTTTTTATTTTTTATAAACAATTTATGATATAATTAATCGATTATTGTTTATAAAGGTGGCATTTAAATGTATGAGCATTACCATTCAGGTTGGATAGAATGTGTTACAGGAAGTATGTTTAGTGGGAAAAGTGAAGAGTTAATTCGCCGCGTGCGACGTGGACTTTTCGCAAAACAAAAAGTGATTGTATTTAAACCGTCTATAGACGATAGATATAGTGAACTGGAAGTTGTATCACACAACGGCAATAAAGTAGAAGCTGTAAATGTGCATCATTCATCAGAAATATTAGAACATGTAAAAGAGACGCATGATATTATAGCGATAGATGAAGTGCAGTTCTTTGATAATGATATCGTAGGTGTTGCAACACAGCTTGCAGAAGAAGGATATAGAGTGATTGTTGCCGGACTAGATATGGACTTTAGGGGTGTTCCGTTTGAGCCGGTGCCAGAACTCATGGCGGTTAGCGAACATGTGACGAAACTTCAGGCTGTTTGCAGTGTATGTGGAGCACCTAGCTCCCGTACGCAGCGATTAATAGATGGTGTGCCCGCCAAGTTCGATGATCCGATTATACTTGTTGGTGCAAAGGAAAGTTATGAACCAAGATGTAGGGAACATCATGTTGTACCTAAATAAAATTTAAAGGAGAATGTTATGTTTGATCAGTTAGAAATTGTAGAACAGCGTTACGAACAATTAAATGAATTATTAAGTGATCCAGATATCGTAAGTGATACCGATAAATTAAGAGAATACTCAAAAGAACAGGCTGACCTTCAGGAAACGGTTGAAGTGTATAGAGGATACAAAGAAGTAAAACAGCAACTTGAAGAAGCATTAGAAATGATGGGTGAAGCCAGTGATGCTGATGAGCAAGAAATGATTAAAGAGGAAATCAATACGTTAAAACCTCAAATTCCTGAACTAGAAGAAAGGATGAAACTATTATTAATCCCTAAAGACCCGATGGATGACAAAAACGTGGTTATGGAGATTCGTGGTGCAGCTGGTGGGGATGAAGCAAATATCTTTGCTGGAGACTTATTCCGTATGTATTCAAGATTTTCAGAAGAACAGGGCTGGAAGATTGAAGTGATGGAAACGAATGAAGCTGATCATGGTGGGTTTAAAGAAATCAGTTTCACAATCATCGGTAAAGGTGCATACAGTAAGTTGAAATTCGAAAATGGAGCACACCGTGTACAACGTATTCCAACAACTGAAAGTGGTGGACGAATACATACGTCTACAGCAACGGTTGCTGTATTACCTGAAGTAGAAGATGTGGAAATTGAGATTCGTCAAGAAGATTTACGTATTGAAACGTACCGTTCATCAGGTTCTGGCGGTCAGCACGTAAATACGACTGACTCAGCAGTACGTATTACGCATATTCCAACAGGGATTGTGGCGACATCTTCTGAGAAATCTCAAATTAAAAACCGTGAAAAAGCATTGAAATTACTTAAAACACGTGTATTTGATGCGAAATTACAAGAAGAACAAGCGAAGTATTCTGAACAACGTAAATCAGCGGTAGGAACAGGTGATCGCTCTGAACGTATTAGAACATATAACTATCCTCAAAATCGTGTAACTGATCATCGTATCGGTTTGACGATTCAAAAATTAGATCAAATTGTTGAGGGTAAATTAGGAGAAATCATCGATGCATTAACAATTGCAGAACAAACGTCTAAGTTAGAAGCATTAAATGATGGCGTACTCTAATTTAAGAAATCTTATTAAAGAAGGAGAAGTAGCGCTTATTAATGCACAAGAGCCAGCTATTGGAGCGACTTTTCTAATGATGGATCTGTTTGCTCTCTCGAGAACAGATATTATGCTAGGTGAACGTCAGTTGAGTGATGAAGAATGTGCGCAATATAAAGAGGGGATTGCGCGGCTTGTTCGGCATGAGCCGCTTGCTCATATTACTGGTTTTCAGATGTTTTATGACCGCAAATTTATGGTGGATGAACGCGTACTCGTTCCTAGACCTGAAACAGAAGAGCTTGTAGCGCTTGCTTTAGCGCATGTATCTCAATCAGACGTTGTTGCAGATATAGGAACTGGAAGTGGTGCGATTGCAGCAACGGTTCAACTAGAAAGTGGATGTACGATGTATGCTTCAGATATTAGTCGGAAAGCGTTGCAAGTAGCGCTGCATAATATTGCGCTCTTAGATGCACGAGTGACATGTTTTGAAGGTGATCTACTTCAACCTATTATTGAAAGAGGGATAAAGCTAGATGCACTGCTATCCAATCCCCCTTATATTAGTAGAGATGAAGTGACAGAGATGAACTTGACCGCGCTCTTTGATCCTGAACTTGCGCTATTTGCAGAAGATGCAGGGCTTGTACTTTATAAACGTATGATTAAAAGTCTCCCGGAAGTTATGAATCAAGGTGCCTTTATTGCGTTTGAAATCGGGTACCGTCAGGCGGATGCACTCACACATTATATTCACGAACATTTTAGTCATTTACACGTCAATATACATAAAGATATTAATGGTAATGATCGAGTGCTATGGTTTAAATGGTGTTAATAAGTTATGCACAATTCTAAAAAGTTATCCACATTTTGTGCATAACTTTTTATTTTTACATGAAAGACCTTTAAATAAAGGAGTGAACGAAGTGAGAACAAATGTTTGGGATGTGTGTAACTATGTGGAAGATTTGTCCACATATCCACACGTACAGGAAATCATTACAGGTTTCAAAGCAGGAGAAACAATCGCAATTCCCACTGAAACAGTATATGGTTTAGCAGCTGATGCTACAAATAGAGAGGCAGTAGCAGCGATATTCAAAGCGAAAGGCAGACCACAAGATAATCCGTTAATTGTACATATTCATCATCTGTCACAGCTTGAATGGTTTACTCATGATATTCATGCGGCGGCTTATAAGTTGATGGATTATTTCTGGCCAGGGCCTATATCATTTATCGTTCCAGTAAAACAAGGTATCCTTGCGGAAAGTGTTACTGCGGGACTAAATACGGTGGCAGTACGTATGCCTGCACATAAGGTTGCGCATCAACTCATCGAGATGACTGATTTGTTGCTCGCTGCACCGTCCGCTAATACGAGCGGCAAACCGTCACCTACAAAAGCAGAACACGTGATTCATGATATGGAAGGGAAGATATTTGGCATTGTTCAAAGCGAACAAGTAGAGGTCGGAATAGAAAGCACGGTTGTTGATTGTAGTCAGTATCCATTTAGAATTGCAAGGCCAGGAGCGATTACACACAATGACCTGGAAATGGTGGTGCCTGGATGTATGAGCGATGAACGTATTGAGGGAGACAAACCAATTGCTCCAGGTATGAAATATCGACATTATGCGCCGAACAGCCCATTAGAATTAGTGGAGCGATTTGAAAGTTTGGAACTGGCTGCAAATGAAGCGATTATTGCACCACTAAGTGAAAAGGATAAAGTGAATGGTGGATGGTTCTTTAAACTTGGTGCTACGTTTGAAGATAGTGGGGGTGCAATGTATGATTTATATGATGCGCTGCGCAGTGCAGATGATATAGAGGAAATTGAAAAGATATATATTACTGACTTTACGTCTTATAATGGTAGTGATGCGTTAATGAATCGTATCAATAAAGCAGTTACAAGAAAGTAGGTGGCATATGGAAATCGTATTCGTTTGTACAGGGAATACTTGTCGTAGTCCAATGGCAGAAAGTATCGCAAAATCACTTAATTCTAACCATTTATTTTCTTCAGCTGGGCTGTATGCACAAGAAGGACAGCCTATTTCAAAGCATGCAGCATCAATCATTGAGCAGGAAAACTTGGTGCCTGTAACAGAGAGTCATCAGTTCGATGCTATAGATAGTGAAAAGGATTTAATATTGACGATGACAAATAGTCATAAAATGCAAATTAAGTTAATGTATCCAGGAAGTAATGTATATACTTTAAAAGAGTATGCGATGGATGAGAAGGGAGATATATCAGACCCTTACGGAGGGGATTTCTCAGTGTATTTAGATACTTATAACGAACTCTCCTATTATATTCGTGAAATGCTTCGAAAGCTCGACCGATAATTGATTTACTCATACATGAAATACGGTATAATATAGAGTGATATAGATTTAAGGGAGGTTGTTTATTTGAAAATTGCAATCGCAAGTGATCATGGTGGATTTCAGTATAAAGAGAAAATCATTGAATTATTACAGTCCCAAAATATTGAATATGTTGATTTTGGCCCACCAGATGAAACATCTGTTGATTATCCTGATTATGCTAAGCCAGTTGCTAAGAATGTAGTGAATGGAGAATGTGACCGTGGAATCTTGATTTGTGGCACAGGTATTGGAATGAGCATCGCAGCGAATAAAGTGCCAGGTATTCGCTGTGCATTAGTGCACGATGTATTTACAGCGCAAGTGACGCGTGAGCATAACAACTCTAATATATTAGCAATGGGACAACGTGTGATAGGCGAAGGGCTAATGCTGTTAATTGTTCAGACATGGCTGGACGCTGAATTTGAAGGGGGTCGCCACCAGAAGAGGATTGATAAATTAGCAGCGCTGGAGTCTTGCAATGAATAGTCTTAAACAGTTGATGACAGAGCTAGAAGCAAAAGATTTCTTTAAAGAGGGCCAATTATGTGTAATCGGCTGTTCTACATCTGAGGTCATCGGTGAAAAAATCGGAACACATAGTTCTGATGAAGTTGCTGCACAGTTTATTGAAATATTTGATGATGTTCATAATAGAACGGGTGTGGATTTTTGTTTTCAAGGATGTGAACATATTAACCGAGCATTAACGATGGAACGAGAAGTTATGCTCAACTATCAGCTAAATGAAGTTACGGTTGTTCCTGCAAAACAAGCAGGGGGCAGTATGTCAGCAGCAGCTTATCGTCACTTTAAGGATCCTGTCGTAGTTGAACATGTCCAGGCAGACTGTGGTATTGATATTGGTCAGACGCTTATAGGAATGCATATTAAGCATGTACAGATTCCGGTAAGAACCACAACGAAAAAAGTGGGCGGGGCAGTAGTCACGATAGCAACACATCGTCCGAAATTAATTGGTGGGCCACGCGCTCAATATAAATAGGAGGGTATTATGTCAGAAATTAAACAGCAAGATAATCAAGTATTTGAAGCAATCACGAAAGAATTTGAGAGACAAGACCATCATATTGAATTAATTGCGTCTGAGAATTTTGTATCAAAAGCCGTGATGGAAGCACAAGGATCGGTTCTGACAAATAAATACGCTGAAGGCTACCCGCATCGTCGTTATTATGGTGGGTGTGAGTTTGTAGATATCGTTGAGGATTTAGCACGCAATCGTATTAAAGAGCTCTTTGGAGCGGAACATGTCAATGTACAACCGCATTCAGGTTCGCAGGCTAATATGGCCGTTTACCGTGTCGCTTTAAAACCTGGAGACACAGTTCTAGGAATGAATTTAAGCCATGGAGGTCACCTCACGCATGGTTCGCCAGTGAACTTTAGTGGTGTAGATTATAATTTTGTTGCTTATGGTGTAGATGAGAAAACAGAAAGAATTGATTATGATGTTGTTCGCGAACTTGCACGAGAACATAAACCTGCACTTATCGTTGCAGGCACATCAGCATATTCACGAACTATTGATTTTGAAGCGTTTAAAATGATTGCAGATGAAGTCGGTGCAAAACTGATGGTCGACATGGCACATATCGCAGGGCTTGTAGCTGCTGGTCTTCATCCGAATCCAGTATCTCATGCAGACTTTGTTACGACGACGACACATAAGACATTACGTGGACCTCGTGGTGGTATGATCATTTGTAAGGAAGAGTATGCAAAAGCGATCGATAAGATGATATTTCCTGGAATTCAAGGCGGACCATTGATGCATGTTATCGCAGCCAAAGCTGTCGCATTTGGTGAAGCGTTGACAGAAGACTTTAAAGCATATCAACAGCAAGTGGTACTTAATGCGAAGACATTAGCGGATGCTTTAACTGAAAAAGGATTACGCATTGTTTCTGGCGGCACAGACAATCACTTGATGAGTATAGATGTAACGAGCTGTAACATTACGGGTAAAGTCGCAGAGCGTGCACTTGACGATGTCGGCATTACTACAAATAAAAATACGATTCCATTTGATAAAGAAAGTCCATTCGTTACAAGTGGTATTAGAATTGGGACACCGGCTGTGACAACACGTGGATTTAATGAAGAAGACATGAAAGATATTGCATCGATTATTGCGGACGTGCTCGCTCATACAGAAGATGAAACAGTGAAGCATAATGCAAAGGCGCGTGTACGTGCAATAACAGAAAAATATCCATTATATAAATAATTATTAGGAAAGAGGTATAGTATGGCGAAAGTCCATGTATTTGATCACCCCCTTATTCAACACAAATTAAGTTATATTCGAGAGGAGTCAACGGGTACGAAAGAGTTTCGTGAGCTTGTTGATGAAGTTGGTATGTTAATGGCATACGAAGTAACACGTGACCTTGAGCTAGATGACGTACAGATTAAGACACCAGTTACTGAGATGACAGCAAAACGCCTGTCAGGAAAAAAGATTGCAGTTGTCCCAATATTACGTGCCGGACTAGGCATGACTGAAGGTGTGCTGAAGATGATTCCTGCAGCGCGTGTCGGTCATATTGGTCTATATCGTGATCCTGAGACGCTTCAACCTGTAGAATATTTTGCAAAGATGCCACAAGACATTGAAGAGCGCGACTTTATTGTAGTGGATCCAATGCTTGCAACAGGTGGATCGGCAATAGAAGCAATTAACTCATTGAAGAAACGCGGTGCTGTAAAGATTAGATTTATGTGTCTCGTTGCTGCTCCAGAAGGTGTAGAAGCATTACAAAAAGAACATCCAGATGTAGATATTTATATTGCAGGACTAGATGAAAAACTCAATGATCATGGCTACATTGTTCCAGGATTGGGTGATGCAGGCGATCGATTGTTCGGGACTAAATAATTAGGAGAATTGATATGAAGAAGATAATGACAATCTTTGGTACACGACCAGAAGCAATTAAGATGGCTCCCCTTGTATTGGCTTTAAAGAATGATCCAGAATTAGAACCGATCGTTGTTGTGACTGCACAACATCGTGAAATGCTGGATCAAGTACTTGAGATATTTGGAATTACTCCGGATTATGATTTGAACATTATGAAGGCAGGTCAAACACTGTCTGAAGTGACAAGCCGTGTTATCTTAGGATTAGAAGAAGTCATCAAAGAAGCGCGCCCTGATATGATTCTTGTACATGGAGACACAACAACGACATTTGCTGGAAGTCTTGCTGCTTTTTATAATGAAGTAGCGATTGGACATGTTGAAGCGGGGCTTAGAACTTGGCAGAAATACTCTCCATTCCCAGAAGAAATGAATAGACAAATGACAGGCACATTGGCAGACCTTCATTTTGCACCGACTGATGATGCAGCACAGAATCTTCGTAATGAAAATAAGCCTGAAGATAGAATTGTTATCACAGGTAATACTGCGATTGACGCTTTAAAGACGACGGTAAAGTCGGATTATCGTTCTGATATCTTAGACAGTGCAGGTGAGCGTAGAGTGATTCTATTAACTGCACATCGAAGAGAAAATATTGGTCAGCCAATGCATAATATCTTCAGTGCAATCAGAAGAATCGTGGACGAGTTTGAAGATGTTGAAATTGTCTACCCGATGCATAAAAATCCAAAAGTGCGTGAAATTGCTGCAGAACATTTAAATAATCATGACCGTATTCAATTGATTGAACCTTTAGATGTTATCGACTTCCATAATTTCGCAAGTCGCAGTCATTTTATTCTTACAGATTCGGGTGGCGTGCAAGAAGAAGCACCATCGTTAGGTAAGCCAGTGCTTGTGCTACGTGACACAACCGAACGTCCTGAAGGTGTTAAAGCTGGGACATTAAAGTTAGCGGGCGTTGAAGAAGAAGATATTTATCAATTAACAAAATCTTTGTTAACTGATGAGACATTATATCAATCCATGTCTAAAGCGAGCAATCCTTATGGCGATGGTGAAACTTCACAACGTATTTGTGAACATATTAAATATTATTTCAGCTTGACAGAAGAAAAACCTGCGCCATTTAAAGTTGGAAGCAAGTAATTACGTTTGCAATTATCAGACTTTTTATTAAACGCTTAAATGTGTCTAATTTGTGAACATTTAGTGAAACTTTAATTTTTAAGTTTTTCACATAGCATTGACACATATTTTGCCCTATATTATCATAAATTAGGAATGAAACTGTTTTCATTCATGTGAAAACTTTTTCTAAGGAGTTTATCCTGATATGTCAGAATTTAAGACATTTTTCAACTTGTATCTAAAGTATTTTTTGTGCTTGATAATTCTACTTGCTATTATTTATATTTTCTATAGAAATAGCTTCATATTAGGATTGATCATTGGTACAATTGCTTCGGCAATCAGTAGTTTTGTCTGGCATCACAATTTATTGCGAGCAATCAATAGTGATGTGCTCTATGTTTCGAGTGGTATGGGGATTCGCTTTTTAATAGCGGTCATGGCATGCCTCTTCTGGGTAAGATTTCCGCAAAGCATTAATTTGCTTGGAATCGCACTCGGCCTGATGTTAACGTATGTTATGATTATCGTACATTCTGTTAACAGTTTGAAAAAATAATACATATATGGAAGAGGTGAAGTAATGGGACACGTATCACCCCTCTATAGTCTTGATTTATTCGGTCATGAAATGATATTTGATCTTTCATCGATGTTGATGCTTACGGTGACAGCAGCAATCGTTTTTTTAATAGCGATGTTCTTTACACGAAATTTAAGTGTAAGACCTCACGGTAAACAGAACTTTATTGAATGGATTTTTGACTTTACAAGAGGAATTATCAACAGTAACATGGCGTGGAATAAAGGTGGGCGTTTTCATTTCCTGGCTGTAACATTGTTATTATTTATCTTTGTTGCAAATATGCTGGGGTTACCATTTGCAATTATTAATGGTCACACATTATGGTGGAAATCTCCAACAGCAGACCCGACAGTTACATTAACACTTTCTACACTGATGGTGCTATTAACACATTTCTATGGTGTTAAGATGCGCGGTACTGGTAATTACTTAAAGAGTTTTGCTCAACCAGTATGGTTTATGGTGCCATTTAAAATCATCGAAGAATTTTCATCAACTTTAACGCTTGGTCTGCGTCTTTATGGTAACATTTTCGCAGGTGAAGTATTGCTCGGATTACTTGCAACGCTAGGTACAGCTGGAGCAGCTGGCATGCTAGGTGCAGCAATTCCAACTCTTATCTGGCAAGGTTTCTCAATTTTTGTAGGTTCAATTCAAGCCTATATCTTTGTAATGTTATCAATGGTTTATATGTCACATAAAGTGTCAGACGACCATTAATATAAAAATTTAAAAAACTATCATATTTCTTTAGGAGGAAATTATTAATGAATTTATTAGCAGCAGCAATCGCAATTGGTTTAGCAGCATTAGGAGCAGGTATTGGTAACGGATTAATCGTATCTCGTACAGTTGAAGGTGTAGCACGTCAACCAGAAGCACGTGGTCCATTAATGACTATCATGTTCATCGGTGTAGGTTTAGTTGAGGCCCTTCCTATCATCGCAGTAGTAGTAGCATTCATGGTAATGAACCGTTAATTATAAAATATAACTCGTTAAAGGCGAAGTCGTTCTGATTTCGCCATTCATTTATGAAAAGTGCGATGAAAGGAGCGTTATACTTGGATTTCTTATTATTAGGTCAAGCAGCTGAGCACACTGGCGTACAGTGGGGAACAGCGGCATATACATTAGTATTATTTGCACTATTGCTATTCTTATTAAGCAAATTCGCATGGGGACCATTAAAGAACATTATGGACGAACGTCAAGCAGGGATTACAGCTGACCTTGACAATGCGAAACGTCAAAACGAAGAAGCTAAGCATTACGCTGAAGAAAATAAAGCGTTATTAGCTAAAACACAACAAGAAGTATCTGTCATTATGGAAGATGCTAAGAAACAAGCGAAAACACAGCAAGAAGAAATTGTTCATGAAGCAAATATGCGTGCAAACAAAATTGTTAGCGATGCACAAGTAGAAATTGAAAACGAAAAACAACGTGCGATTGCAGACATCAATGATCGTGTTGCTGAATTATCAGTACTAATTGCTCAAAAAGTGATTAACAAAGAAATCAATGAACAAGATCAAAAACAATTAGTAAGAGAGTTTATCGAAGAGGCAGGCGATAAATAATGGCTATCGTCCAGGATAAATATGCACAAAGTCTTTTTGAAGTAGCACAAGCACAAGGTGTACATGAAAGTGTACGTCAAGATCTTGGTGAAATTAAAAAAGCTGTAACAGGAAGCAAAGCATTCTTTTTATTTGCTGAAGATCCTAAAGTATCAAGTGAGAAGAGAAATGCATTCGTAGAGGCAACATTTAAAGGTGTGGACAAGCCATTACAAAACTTATTAAGCATTCTTGCAGATAAGCAGCAGCTTGCACTATTACCTGAAATTGCAGATTATTACACAGAACACTATAACAAGTTTAATAATCAGCAATACATGAAAGTTGAATCAGTATATGCATTATCAAGTGAAGAGCTTGATAAAATCGGAAAAGCGTTCATTAAACGTACAGGCTACAAAAAGTTATTAATTGAAAACGTAGTAAACAGCACTCTAATCGGTGGTATACGTGCAACAATTGGTACGACTGTTTATGATGGCTCTGTTGCAAATGAACTAACACAACTTGAAAAATCGTTTCACAAACAATAATTTCTTAAGAGGAGTGACATAAATGGCCATCAAAGCTGAAGAAATCAGTGCGTTACTTAAATCACAGATTGAAAATTACGAGTCTGGTATGACAGTAACGGATGTAGGTACAGTTATCCAGGTCGGTGACGGTATCGCATTAGTACATGGTTTAAACAACGTTATGGCTGGAGAACTTGTTGAGTTCCATAACGGTGTATTAGGTCTTGCACAAAATTTAGAAGAGAACAACGTAGGGGTCGTAATTTTAGGACCTTTCACAGATATTAAAGAAGGCGACGAAGTTAAACGTACAGGTCGTATCATGGAAGTACCTGTAGGTGAAGAATTAATCGGTCGCGTTGTAAACCCATTAGGTCAACCAATCGATGGTCGCGGACCACTTAACACAACAAAAACACGTCCAATTGAATCACCAGCAACTGGTGTAATGGATCGTAAATCAGTAGATGAACCTTTACAAACAGGTATTAAAGCGATTGATGCATTAGTACCAATCGGTCGTGGTCAACGTGAGTTAATTATCGGTGACCGTCAAACAGGTAAAACTACAGTAGCAATCGATACAATCCTTAACCAAAAGGACGAAGATATGATCTGTGTGTACGTTGCAATTGGTCAAAAAGAATCTACAGTACGTACTGCTGTTGAAACATTACGTGCACATGGTGCATTAGATTATACAATCGTTGTATCTGCATCTGCATCACAACCAGCACCATTATTATACATCTCACCATATGCGGGTGTAGCAATGGCTGAAGAATTTATGTTTAACGGTAAACACGTATTAATCGTATATGATGATTTAACGAAACAAGCAGCAGCTTACCGTGAATTATCTTTATTATTACGTCGTCCGCCAGGTCGTGAAGCATATCCAGGGGATGTATTCTACTTACATAGCCGTCTGTTAGAGCGTGCTGCGAAATTAAACGATAGTTTAGGTGGCGGTTCTATTACTGCATTACCATTCGTTGAAACACAAGCAGGGGATATCTCAGCCTACGTACCAACAAACGTAATCTCAATCACTGACGGACAAATCTTCTTACAATCAGATTTATTCTTCTCAGGTGTTCGTCCTGCAATCAATGCTGGACTTTCAGTTTCACGTGTTGGTGGATCAGCACAAATTAAAGCGATGAAGAAAGTAGCGGGGACACTACGTCTTGACTTAGCTTCTTACCGTGAACTAGAGTCATTCGCACAATTTGGTTCTGACTTAGACCCAGCAACGAAAGCGAAATTAGAACGTGGTAAACGTACGGTTGAAGTTTTAAAACAAGACCAGAACAAACCATTAACAGTAGATAAGCAAGTTACGATTCTGTATGCATTAACTAAAGGTCACTTAGATGATATTCCGGTTCAGGATATTACACGCTTTGAAGATGAATTCCTAGGCTGGGTGGGTTCAAACGCACCACATATTTACCAGGAAATTCGCGAAACGAAAGGCTTACCGGCTGATGAAGTATTCGTAGAGGCAATTAATGCATTCAAGAAAATCTTCAACAAGTCTGAAGTATAGAACGGGAAATTAATCATAAGGTGGTGACAAAATGGCTTCATTAAGAGACATAAAAGGCCGTATTAATTCGACTAAGAAAACAAGTCAAATCACTAAGGCAATGCACATGGTTTCAAACTCTAAATTACGTCGCGCTGAAGAGAATGCAAAAAGCTTCTATCCATATATGGAGAAGATGCAGGATGCAGTTACCTCTATTGGCGGAAGTAACTCAGATGCAAACCATCCAATGCTTCAAAAACGTCCGGTGAAAAAGACAGGTTACTTAGTCATAACTTGTGATAAAGGCCTTGCAGGTCCATACAATGCAAACATTTTAAAAAGTGTAACGCAAAAAATTCAGGAACGTCATAATAATAATCCAGCTGAATACGGCATATTAGTTATCGGCCGAGTAGGGTATGATTTCTTACGTGCTAGAGACTATAACGTTGAAGGCCAAATTATTGGATTATCAGATCAACCATCTTTCAAATCTATTAAAGATATTACTCACACAGCAGTATCTCGTTTTGAAACTGGAGAATATGACGAACTTTATATGCATTATAGTCATTTTATCAGCGTACTTGAGCAAGAAGTTCATGAACGTAAGATCTTACCAATATCTAAGGAAGAGGTTTCAGGAGAATCGAAACTCTCTAACTATGAATTTGAACCAGACAAAGATGCAATTTTAGAAGTCATTCTTCCACAATATGCAGAAAGTCTGATTTACGGTGCTATCTTAGACGGTAAAGCAAGTGAACATGCTTCACGTATGACTGCAATGAAGAATGCAACAGATAACGCAAAAGAACTAATCGATGATTTATCATTACAATATAACCGTGCGAGACAAGCCGCGATTACTCAGCAAATTACTGAAATTGTTGGTGGAGCAGCCGCATTAGAATAACACTTAGGAGGAATAAACATGGCAGTAGGTCACGTAATCCAAGTTATGGGTCCGGTTATTGACGTTCGCTTTGAACATGGTCAATTACCAGCGTTAAACAATGCCTTAACTTTAGATATCGAACGTGGAGAAGGTAACACTACAAAGTTAACATTAGAAGTTGCCCTTCATTTAGGTGATGATGCAGTACGTACAATCGCAATGAGCTCTACTGACGGTGTACAACGTGGAGCGCAAGTCACTGATACTGGCGCACCGATTTCTGTACCAGTTGGTGACGCAACATTAGGTCGCGTATTTAACGTATTAGGAGAAAAGATTGACTTAGAACCTGAATTAGATGGTACTGTACGTCGTGATCCAATTCATAGACAAGCACCTAAATTCGAAGAGTTATCAACGAAAGTTGAAATTTTGGAAACTGGTATTAAAGTAGTAGACTTATTAGCACCATATATCAAAGGTGGTAAAATCGGTCTATTCGGTGGTGCCGGTGTAGGTAAAACAGTATTAATTCAAGAATTAATCAACAACATCGCTCAGGAACACGGTGGTATTTCAGTATTCGCTGGAGTTGGTGAGAGAACACGTGAAGGGAACGACTTATTCCACGAAATGAGCGATTCAGGTGTTATTAAGAAAACAGCCATGGTATTCGGACAAATGAACGAGCCACCAGGTGCACGTATGCGTGTAGCATTATCTGGTTTAACAATGGCTGAATATTTCCGTGACGAACAAGGTCAGGACGTATTATTATTCATCGATAACATTTTCCGTTTTACGCAAGCAGGTTCAGAGGTATCTGCCCTTTTAGGACGTATGCCATCAGCCGTTGGATACCAACCAACACTTGCAACTGAAATGGGACAATTACAAGAGCGTATCACTTCAACAAACGTAGGATCAGTTACATCGATTCAAGCGGTATTCGTACCAGCCGATGACTATACTGACCCGGCGCCAGCGACTGCATTCGCTCACTTAGATGCAACAACGAACTTAGAACGTAAATTAACTGAGATGGGTATCTACCCAGCGGTTGACCCATTAGCGTCAACATCTCGTGCATTAACGCCTGCCGTTGTTGGTGAAGAGCATTACGAAGTTGCACGTCAAGTACAAGCAACATTACAGAAGTATCGTGAGCTACAAGATATCATTGCAATCTTAGGTATGGATGAATTATCTGACGAAGATAAAAAGACTGTTTCACGTGCACGTCGTATACAGTTCTTCTTATCACAAAACTTCCACGTTGCTGAACAGTTTACAGGTCAAAAAGGATCTTACGTACCAGTTAAACAAACGGTTCAGGACTTCAAAGCAATTCTAGAAGGTAAATATGACCATATTCCTGAAGATGCTTTCCGTTTAGTAGGTGGCATTGAAGCAGTTTTAGAGCAAGCTAAAGGCATGGGTGTAGAAGTATAAACATAGGAGGAAGAAACTATGAATAAATTAGCAATTGAAATAGTCACTCCTAATGGATCAATATACTCAGAAACTGAAGCTGAATTAATTGTTCTACAGACTGAGTCAGGTGAAATGGGTGTGATGGCTGGACATATTCCTACAGTCGCACCACTTAAGATTGGTGCTGTTCGTGTGACGAAGTCAGGCAATGATAAAGACTACATTGCTGTAACTGAAGGATTTGCTGAAATTCGTCCACAACAAGTATCGGTGTTAGTACAAGCTGCAGAACAAGCAGAGGGAATTGATATTGAGCGTGCAAAGGAATCATTAAAGCGTGCAGAAGCACGTCTTAATGAAGATAAAGCAGCACATGTTGATTTCCATCGTGCAGAACGTGCATTGCACCGCGCGATTAACCGTATTGAAGTCGCGAAGTTTAGATAATAAATAAAGGAGTGAGACAATTGTCTTGCTCCTTTTTTACATAGGAGTAGCTTATGAATGTTTATGCTTTAACATATATAGTACTTTATATTGGGATTACGGGAGTTGTATTTAATAGTTTGCAGGCAGTAAGAACAGAGCAGTGGTTTAAAGAGAACCGTACTAAAGAGATTCAGATGCTCTTTATCGGTTTAAGTATGTCTTTAGGTTATCTTATCACTAATTTTCTCATTGACTTGATTAAATATACAAATCAGATATTTATATTATTTTAATGTATAAATGATGTAATTGTAGGGTAAATGGTATAAAATACTTGTATAGATAAGTTAAGAAATTCGGAGGAAATAATGGATACAATTATAGTAAAAGGCGGACACAGATTATCAGGGCGCGTAAAAGTCGAAGGAGCAAAAAATGCTGTATTGCCTATCATGACAGCATCATTGTTAGCGTCTGAAGGCGTTAGTGAATTTATGAATGTACCTGCTTTGTCTGATGTAGATACAATCTCAGCAGTATTAGAAGGGTTAAATGCAAAAGTAGAAAAAAATATTGAACAAAATAAAGTAGTAGTTGATGCACGTGGTGAACTTTCAACACAAGCTGCATATGAATTTGTAAGTAAGATGCGTGCCAGTGTACTTGTACTTGGACCATTGCTTGCAAGGTTTGGGTATGCGGAAGTTGCGATGCCTGGAGGATGTGCGATTGGTTCAAGACCTATTGAGTTACATCTTAAAGGGTTAGAAGCATTAGGAGCAATTATTGAGCAGAAAAATGGTTATTTAGTTGGTACTGTTAAAGACAGACTGAAAGGTGCCGATATTTACCTGGATTTTCCGAGTGTCGGAGCGACGCAAAATATCTTAATGGCTGCTGTTTTAGCAGAAGGAAAGACTGTTATTGGTAATGTCGCGCGTGAACCAGAGATTGTAGATCTCGCAAACTATTTAAATCAGATGGGTGCTAACGTTCAAGGTGCTGGTACAGATACGATTACCGTATATGGTGTAGAGACATTGACGGGAGCGAAGCATGAGATTATTCCTGACCGCATTGAGGCGGGAACTTTCCTAGTAGCTGCAGCAATCACACGTGGTGATGTGTATGTTGAAGGTGCAATATATGAGCATATGCATGCACTTATTGCAAAGCTGAAAGAAGCTGGATGCCATATTGAGATTGATACGAGAGGAATTCATCTGTCTGTAGAACAGAATCTTAAAGAAATTGATATCAAGACAATGCCGCACCCTGGCTTTCCCACGGATATGCAGGCTCAGATGATGGCGCTCATGTTATCACTAGAAGGTAATAGTAGTGTTAACGAGACTGTGTTTGAAAATCGCTTTATGCATGCGACAGAGTTCCAGAAAATGAATGCTCAAATTAAAGTGGATAAGCGAATTGCTTATATTAGCAATAGTACATTACAAGGAGCCGATGTTGCTGCTACGGATTTACGAAGTGGCGCCGCACTTGTTCTTGCAGGTCTTATTGCAAAAGGCTATACTAAAGTAACTGCACTGCATCACCTGGACCGAGGCTATGTTGATTTCCATAAGAAGCTTCGCAATCTTGGCGCAGAAATCGAACGCACAGGTGATACAAAACAATTAATCAAAGCCTAGGAGCGTATGCATTATGAAGTTTAAACAGCCTATTTATAAACAAAAGGTCAGTAAAATCGGAGAAACAGAAGTTGTTCACCGTACTGTTCCAATTTATATTACACTATCCATTATATTTGCATTAATGATTGTACTATTTATAGTTGGAATGATGATTGGATATGGCATTCTCCACTCACCGATTGATATATTTAAACCTTCTACATGGCAACATCTTAAAGAACTTACTGGGAGTGACAGCTAATGGAAACTTTATTGTCTTTTGATGAAATTAAGAAGATTATTCCACATCGTTATCCATTTTTATTAATCGATCGTATTACCGAACTGGAAGAGGGTAAACGTTGTACGGGAATTAAACAAGTAAGCGGTAATGAACCTTTCTTTCAAGGACATTTTCCTGAATACGCAGTAATGCCTGGTGTTCTTATAGTAGAAGCACTGGCACAAGTCGGTGCAGTTGCAATGTTGAAACTAGAAGAGAATCAAGGAAAACTTGCAATGTTTACAGGGATTGATAAGTGTCGTTTTAAATCTCAAGTCACGCCTGGAGATACGTTAACGTTATCCGTTGAGATGACACGTGTTAAAGGTCCTATTGGTAAAGGTACCGCTACGGCGAAAGTCGGAGATAAGCTCGCTTGTAGCTGTGAAATCAGCTTTGCGATTATCGACAAGTAGGTTAGTTAGAACAGTAAAATAAAAACACCCGAGCGATGGTATTTCTGTATCGTTCGGGTGTTTATTTATTATTCATTTTCATCTTTTAATTTTGGTTTTGACTGCATCTTTCTATTAAATGCTTTAATTAGAGCCTGGCCAGATAAACCTTCGTTTACCAATTGCTCTAATAGCTTTTCTGCATATGTCTGTCTCAACGTGTAAATATGGCATTCGAAAATTACAGAAATCTTATCATTCAACTTCTGAATGTCCTTAATTGTAGATTCAAACATTGCAGGGTCATTGGAGGCACGGGTAATAACTATACGTGTATCAAGAATAGTTTCGTTGTGCATATAGGTTTCCATCGTCTCCAGATGAATTTCATCGATCAATATTTCAAGTAGCCAACCTGTCCCGCTATTTTCTTTGTTTATTATTACCCCATCATACAACGTGTATTCCTTAATCGCTTCATCTTCAACGAGCTGAAATCGAATTGCTTTGAACGTTTTCATGTATATCCCTCCATTATCTATTATAATTCTTTGAATAAATTTTTCAAATTACAATATTTAAAAAATTAAGTTAATTTTAAGATGTTTTTTAATATATTTGCTCAGTTTTTAAAAAATTATATAGATTTCTATACAATTTTTAAATTACTGCAGTTTTTAAAAGTTTAATTTTTGCTCTATAGTTTATGGGAAAGGAGGTGAAGATGTGATAAACAAAGCGATTGTAGCTGGACGCTTAGTAAAGGATCCATCGTTACGACAAGTAGCAAATAATACGACTATCGCTACTTTTTCTTTAGCAGTTGATCGAGGAGTTTCTAAAAATGGTGAGCGTTCGACGGATTTTTTGATGTGCAAAGCATTTAACAAGACCGCTGTAAATATAGGAAGATATTGTAGTAAAGGAAGTTTTGTTTGTATAACAGGTCAATTCCATAGCAATCGTTACGAGAAAGAA
This sequence comes from Macrococcus sp. 19Msa1099, assembly GCA_019357535.2. Taxonomy (NCBI): domain Bacteria; kingdom Bacillati; phylum Bacillota; class Bacilli; order Caryophanales; family Staphylococcaceae; genus Macrococcus; species Macrococcus psychrotolerans. Next base: position 1,875,502 of record CP079955.1, on the reverse strand, counting down.
GGAAAGACGCATTATTCTACTGAAATTTTAGTTGAAAATATTAAGTTTCTACCAAATATCGGAGCAAATAAAGCAGAGAAGAATGAATCAAGGTCGGATGCTGTATGGAACAGCTTACCGGATGAAATTAAAGATAAAGTAGCTCAGAATCTTATTGTGAAAGGTACAGAGCAGCTTATTCAGTCTACTGCAGAAGAACGATGGAATAGTAAACTTTTTGGTATAGAAGGTGGAGAAGAAAAGACACCGAGTGAGTATGCTGCTCAGGCAGATGAGATTATTAAAGTTGCAACAAACAATGAAGATCAAAAAGATGTGTCAGCTGAAAGTGAAGAAGAGCTTCAAGAAGACGGCAATCAAACAGAAAATACATCTGTATCAGATGTGACAGACTCCAGTACACCATTTTAACACCATTTCATTACTCACATTTAACCCTCATTCAAATACACCCCATACCCCCCAGTAGCGCTGTGCTGAATGCTACTGGGGGGTTCGATGTTAAATTGATATGCTTTTGTAATATATTTGTAATTATAAATCATCTTCCTGTAACCAAAGAAATATCAATACGTGTTAAATTTATATCATTCAATAAAAGACAAATATAATTATTAATATAAATTAAGAAAATTATCGGAGGCAACACTCACAATGAAAAAAATTACTGCACTTACAGGAATGGCAATTTTAGCTACAGGAATTTCAGCACAGGCAGATGCAAAAGAACATACAGTAACTTATGGGGAGTCACTTTGGTCAATCGCAGATAAATATGACACTACAGTTGAAAGAATTAAAAAAATTAACAAAATAGAATCAGATATCATCTTACCGAATCAAAAATTAGAAGTGTTAGTTAAAGGTAAATATGAAGTCCAAAAAGGAGACACTTTAGAGAAGATCGCTAAAAAGTTTGATACTAAAGTTGCAGATTTAAAGAGATGGAACAATATTGAAACAAATAAAAATCTTAAAGTAGGGAAACTGATTGTTGTTGATAAAGAGGAAAAAAGACAAATCGTTACGCAAACAGCTGCTCAGCAAGCACCAGTAACTGTACAACAACCAGTGGCGTATCAAGCACCGGTCGTCAAAGCCCCAGAGCAAACAGCTAAACCAGCAGCACAACAACCAGTCCAACAAGTAGCACAAAAACCAGTAGCACAAAAACCAGTAGCGCAAGTAGAGAAACCAGTGGCACAACAACCAGTGCAACAAGCACCAGTAGAGCAACCAGTGCAACAAGCAGCACAAAAGCCAGTACAGCAAGCAGCTCCTGCTGGAAACTCATCAATGGATGCACATTTACGCGTTATCGCACAACGTGAATCAGGTGGCAACCCTAATGCTGTTAATGCATCTGGATACTACGGATTATTCCAATTTTCACCATCAACATGGGCATCTGTAGGTGGAACAGGAAATCCTGCAAATGCTTCAGTTGAAGAACAATGGAAACGTGCAAGAATATTATATCAAACTGCTGGAGCTTCTCAGTGGTCAACGGCGTATTAATTACTCAGAAATTTAACATAACACTTAATCTTTTATATTGTTGTAACCTATGAAATATGAAATTTTAATGTAGTTAACGTATTAAAAATTGTAGATAATCTTTAGGAGGACTTTTCCAGATGAAAAAACTTTTAGCGGTAACGACAGTATTTGCAGTAGGTGGAACATTCGCAGCGACTCAAGCGGATGCAGCACAATATAGAGTAAAAAGTGGGGATTCTTTATGGAAAATCTCTCAAATCTATGGGACGTCAGTTCAAGCATTAAAGAATGAGAATGGATTGAGATCTAACTTAATTCATGTGAATCAAGTATTAAATATTAATGAGAATACAACAAAACGAAATACTTATAAATCAACATATAAATCTGCATACACAGCACCTGTAACTACAGGTTCATATTACCGCATCGTTCCTGGAGATACTCTGGGCAAGGTTGCATCACGTTACGGTGTATCTGTTGCGCAGCTTAAAGCATGGAATGGTTTGCATTCAGATTTAATTATTGCTGGACGTACATTGAAGGTTAATGGACCGGCTGTAGCAGCTGCACCCGTTACAAGAACAGCATATCAAGCACCAGTTAAACGTGCTGTTGCTAAGTCAGCATACCAAGCACCAGTAAGACAGACTGTTTATAAAGCATCGACGATAAAGCGTGTGACTACGACAAGGACACAAGCACCGGCTGTTCGTGTGAACAACGGATTAAACTGGGCAGCATTAGCAAGATGTGAATCTGGTGGCAATCCATCAATTAATACAGGAAATGGATACTATGGAATGTATCAGTTCAATTTACAGACATGGCGTGGTGTCGGTGGAAGTGGTTATCCACACCAAGCTTCTGCAGCAGAGCAAACGAAACGTGCTCAAATTTTATACAATATGCGCGGTGCGCAGCCATGGCCAGTATGTGGGGCACGTTTATAGTAACGATATTAGAACTCTAAGGTGTATTCACTTTAAAGTTCTTTTTTTGCATTAATCCATTAACTTCGTTACACTAATATTAATATACACACTAGGGGTGCCTTGCGCTGAGACGGCTTTTGCCGAACCCTTTACCTGATCCGGATAATGCCGGCGTAGGAAAGTCGTGCTAAGTACCCGTTATGTGTATTTAACCTATTTCCTATCAGGAGATAGGTTTTTATTTTTAGGAGGGATAACGTGTTTACGAGACAGTTGAAAAAAGAAGTAGAACCGATTATTGAATCGATTTATAATGATCCTTTTATTCAAGGTATTATTCATGGGGATCTAAAGAAAGAAGCAGTAAAACATTACTTAAAGGCAGATAGTTTATATTTAAACGAGTTTGCAAAGATATATAGCCTACTTATTCCGAAACTTAATGATAGAGAAGGAATTCAGTTCTTACTCGGCCAAATCGATTTTGTTATGAATGGTGAAGTGGATGCGCACTATACATTAGCAGACTATGCAGGTGTTGATTATAAGACAGTGATTGAAGAAGGAGAATGGTATCCATCAAGTGATCATTATATTAAGCATATGTATTACAATGCCTACCGCTATAGTGATGCGAGCTTTACGATATGTGCGATGGCACCTTGTCCATATGTCTATCAGCAGCTGGCACTAAAGATTGCTGAACGTAATGACCTGGAAGGTAATCCGCTAAAACCTTGGGTCGACTTTTATTGTACAAATATGGATGAGCTTATCGGTCATTTAGATCGCTGGGTAGATGAGTTCAGTGAAACAGCTTCTGATGAAGAACTAAATATATTAAGAAAGAACTTTGTTGAAAGCTGTATTCATGAGAAGCGCTTCTTTAATATGTCCTATAACATTGAAACATGGGAGGGTTATTGATGAAAACAGCATTATCGATTGCCGGAACCGATCCTACAGGAGGTGCTGGGACGACAGTCGACTTGAAAGTCTTTCAGTCACGCGGCGTATACGGGATGAGTGTAGTAACAAGTCTTGTTGCACAGAATACATTAGGTGTGCAGGATGTCTTTAACCAGCCTGTGGACATTATACAGAAACAACTTGAAAGTGTATATTCAGACATTGTTCCGGATGCAGTAAAGACAGGGATGTTAGCAACAAGTGCAGTGATGGACGTGGTGAGACCGTATATAGAACGTTATAACGTCCCGTATGTCATCGATCCTGTGATGGTGGCTAAAAGTGGAGATTTGTTGCTCGATGAGAACGGACAGAACGCCGTACGCACGAAGTTACTGGATATTGCGACGGTGGTGACACCAAATATACCTGAGCTAGAGAAAATTGTTGAAATGAAGGTGGAATCGGAAGAAGATATCTTACGTGCAGGAAAAATATTTATCGATGAAATTGGTTCTCGAAGCGTGCTTATCAAAGGTGGACACTTAAAGGGAGATGCGACTGACTATCTCTTCACAAAGACGGGATTAATTACTTTGCCTGGAGAACGTTATAATACGAAGCACACACATGGCACGGGCTGTACTTATTCAGCTGTCATCACAGCAGAATTTGCCAAAGGGAAGAGTATAGAAGATGCTGTGCGATTAGCGAAGCGCTATATGGATATGGCCATTAAGTACACTCCTGGAATTGGTCATGGCCAGGGCCCAGTAAATCACTTTAAGTTTCAGGAGGTTGAATAATGACAAAACTCACTCAACTTCGTAAAGACAACCCGTTGATCATCTGTATTACGAATGATGTCGTCAAAAACTTTACAGCGAACGGTCTGCTCGCACTTGGTGCAAGCCCTGCGATGGCGACAGAACGTCAAGAAATGGATGAGTTTTTAGCGTATGCTGGTGCGTTACTGATCAATATAGGGTCAATTGAAGAAGGGGATAAGGAAAACATGTTACAAGCGGCTGCATTTGCAAATAAACATCATGTACCTATCGTACTTGATCCTGTCGCTTGTGGTGCATCTAAGTTTCGTAAAGACTTCTGCTTAAAATTGCTGAACGAGCATCATATTAGTGTCATTCGTGGGAATGCGTCAGAGCTTGCAGCATTAACAGAAGATGCCACAATGAAAGGGACAGATGCAGATCAATCGCTATCGACTGAAAGCGTTGCGCGAAGAGCATATGATAAGTTCAATACTGCGATTATCGTAACCGGTGCGGTTGATGCAATCTGTCAGGATGGACAAATCGCTTTAGTGGAAAATGGGACACCGCTCCTGACGAAAGTCACAGGAGGAGGATGTTTATTAGGAGCAGTTGTTGCAAGTTTCATATATAATGAAACTAAACCTTCATTAGCATTATTAACAGAAGCAATTGCGACTTATACGATTGCGGCAGAACGTGCTGAGCACAGTGCTAATGGGACCTTGCCAGGACATTTTGCTGTGAATTTAATAGATCAGCTCTATTTAATTCAACAAGATGATATAGCAAAGGAATCACGTGTGAAAGAAGTGTAGCTTATGTTTAAAAGAGAGATGCTTCATGTATATTTCATTGCAGGGACTTCTGACGTTCCTGACGGTGACTTAGAACGTGTGCTAAAGGAAGCGCTTGAAGCAGGAATTACAATGTTTCAGTTTAGAGAGAAAGGTCCGAAAGCAAAGATGGGGCAAGAGAAACAACTACTTGCTGAACGTTTATTTAAGCTATGTAAAGACTATAAAGTTTCATTTATCGTCAATGACGATGTTGCACTTGCTAAAGCAATTGATGCAGACGGTATTCATCTTGGACAGGGTGATGAAAAGATAGAAAATATCATCGATGACTTCCACGGAAAAATCATAGGATTGTCTGTCGGTAATTTTGAAGAGTATGATCAGTCAGATTTAACACATGTGGACTATATAGGTGTCGGTCCTGTATATGAAACAAGTAGTAAGAGTGATGCGAAAAAGCCCGGTGGTATTGAACTGATACGTAAGATGCGTCTACATGATGAAGACATTCCAATTGTAGCAATTGGTGGAATAACAAGTAGCAACTGTGAAATGATTATCGCTTCAGGAGCAGATGGTATCTCTACCATTTCATCTATTACAAGAAGCAGTGATATTAAGCAAGTTGTTACAGATTACTTACAGTATTATAAGTAAAAAGTAAAATATCATGGTTTTTGTTTATGTATACCTAGATTTATGATAAAATAACCTCTATGTGAATAATATTATGAGGTGAAAAAATGAAAAAGAAGTCGATATGGCTCCTAGTATTTACTGCAGCGATAATTTTATCTGGCTGTGACTATTCAAAAGAATCAAACCGTAATGGATTTTTCTATGATACATTTGTGCATCCTTTAGACCAGTTAATTCACTGGTTAGGGGCGCATATGGGACATAACTACGGACTTGCGATTATTGCGATTACATTAATCGTACGTTTAGCGCTCTTCCCATTTATGATGAAAACATATAAGAACCAAAGCGTTATGCGTGAGAAAATGGCTTTAATCAAGCCGCAGATGACAGAGATTCAAGAACGAGTAAAGCGTGCGCGCACGCAAGAAGAGAAGATGGAAGCAAACCAGGAAATGATGGCATTATACAAAGAAAATGGTATTAACCCATTAAACATGGGATGTTTACCATTATTAATTCAATTGCCAATCGTCACTGGATTATTCTATGTATTGAAGTATCCAACTGAAGGTGGCATCACACAGTATCCGAATTTCTTATGGTTTGAGTTAACGAAGACGGATATCGCGATGACAGTTATCGCAGGTATTGTATACGCATTACAAGCTTACGTTTCTATGCAGAACATACCAGAAGAACAAAAAGCACAGATGCGTATGATGATGTTTATCTCGCCAATTATGATTGTCTGGATGTCAGCCATTTCTCCTGCAGCATTACCATTATATTGGGCTGTAGGTGGAGCATTCTTAGTGTTACAGACTTGGTTAGGAAACAAGTTCTACAAGAAGAAAGTGCACGAAGAAATTGCACCATTAATCGAAGCGCACGAAGAGAATGAGCGTACGAAACAACCAAAGAATACACAAGTTGTATCTTCAAAAAAGAAGAAAAGAAGATAATGTAATATAACTTAAATAAAAATACCGGACCGTACTGATTATCAGTATTGTCCGGTATTTCTTTATAATTTCTCTCCGTACCATTCCTGTAAAAATATATCGATAAACTGCTGCATGTAATCATTACGTGACTGTGCAATCTGCCTTCCAGTTTCAGTATTCATAAGATGGATGAGTTTAAAAAGTTTTTCATAAAAATGATTGATGGCAGTACCAGGTGTTCTATAATTGCTTAAATCTTCACGTGGCTTAGTCTCTGGATCATACATTGCTTCTCCAAATTTACCTGCAAACATAAATGTGCGTGCGATACCGATTGCACCGAGTGCATCAATACGGTCAGCATCCTGTACGACAAATCCTTCAAGTGACTTCAGTTTACCTTCATTAGCGCCACCTTTAAAACTCATATAGCACAAAATATGATTGATTTGTGCTATATGTGCATCACTCAATCCAATTGTTGTATAAAAGTGATCAAGTCTTTCCCAGGAAGATTGTTCATTGAACAGTTTCTCGTCAACGGTATCATGCAAAAGTGCAGCCATTTCTACGATAAATAGATCTGCGCCTTCTCGCTTTCCAATATACAGTGCAAGCTTTCTTACACGATTGATATGCGCGAAGTCATGGCCTGATGAATCATGTTTGTGTATACCTTTCACAAATTCTTCGGTAATTTCAATTATATTGCTTTTCATATTGTGAAAAATCCTTTCTTTTTTGTAAGCGGGTGCAGCAGATGGGAATTAGATGCCATTTTGAACTTACGAGACAACAGACACATACTGTTTCAATCGATCTTGTTGTACATAGCTTATTCTTTGCAAAGATTACTCTAGATTTTATGTTATGCAAGTTTGGATTTATATAATAGATGTGGGACTTGAACTGCCCCCTATAATATTGGAGAAAGCAGTCGCGCAATTGCTTCTTTCACACGAATAAGGAGGACACGCTGATCATAAATTTCTTTGGTGAGTTGCGAAGAAACGTGTACATCGTCTTCAAATGATTTTCGCAATTCTTTGGCTACGATATCATCGTATATAAAGGCATTCACTTCAAAATTTAATTCAAAGCTTCTAAAGTCCATGTTGGCAGTTCCGACGCTTGCAACTTCGTCATCGATGAGGAGCATCTTTGTGTGAATAAAGCCATTCTCATAAATGAAGATATTACAACCGACATTGAGAAGTTCACCGACGTTTGAATATGTAGCCCAATATACAAACGGATGGTCAGGTTTATTTGGAATCATGATATTAACTTCTACACCAGTCATTGCAGCAATTTTTAATGCATCGAGTAATGACGTATCAGGGATGAAGTAGGGAGACTGAATATATATGGATTTTTTTGCGGATGTAATCATTTTAAGATATCCGTTTTTTATATGTTGAGCAGAGGAATCCGGTCCGCTTGATACAATCTGAATGCCGATATCACCTTTGCTTGTTACATCTGGAAAGTACTTCTTGTCATAAGACATGAAGTCACGGGTAATCTGTGAATTCCAGTCCATCATAAAACGGAGCTGTAAGGCATTTACTGCATCGCCTTCTACTCTGAGATGCGTATCACGCCAGTAACCAAATTTCTTATCCAGACCCAGGTATTCATCACCGACATTAAACCCGCCGATATAGCCTATTTTACCGTCGATTACGACAATCTTACGGTGATTTCGATTATTCATTCTAAAGTTAATAAGCGGTAATTTAGAAGGAAAGAAGGATTCTACTTGCCCACCCAGTTTTTTGAACTGCTTGAATCTGGAGAGAGACAAAGTTCTTGAACCGATATCATCATAGAGCATCTTCACTTCTACACCTTCTTCAAGCTTCTTCATCAGTGCATTGAGGATTTCTAGACCGATACCATCCTTTTTGAAGATATAGTACTGAATATGAATATGATCTGTTGCGTTATGAATATCATTTAATAAAGCATCAAATTTCTTTCTGCCATCTGTTAAGATTTCCACCTTATTATCAGTGGTTAGAAAAGAGGCATAGTTGTGCAGCAACATTCTGATGATATGACTATGTTTAATAATTTCTCCAGAACGCACTTCTATATTACCATTGTCTATAGCTGTACGCTGAGCACTGACAATACGTTCTAGATCTAACCGGTCTTCATCATTTAAAGTGAATATGGTCTGATGGTTGATTTGACGACCGAACAATAGATAAAGGATGAATCCGATGATAGGTAAGAAAAATAGTACGAGTAGCCATGCCCACGTAGAGCCGGCTTGTCTTCGTTCAAAAAAGATGATGACGAAAGCTAAAAAGATGTTAAAGATGAATCCTACAAAAAATAAAATTGAGAAAATTTGTGAGTAATCAATTTGTGATAACTGCTCCAATATAACCCCTCCTAATTAAATCTATTATACATGAATAGACAGAAGCATGGTACGTAGAGTGCCATTGTAATATTTAACAAATAATTCATAAAGTTATCGATAAATTAACATAAATAAGACTATAGGCCTATGGTCAGCGATAATGATTTCGGTTACACTAGTATTAACAAATGGATTGGAGTGATTTTTATGAAACAATCGCAAGAAAAGATTAAAAGTGTTGTCACTCTGCTTTCTTCACTAGGTGTAAATATCTCAAAGACTAAGTCCCGTTTTGAGGTAATGCGTACATTACCAAATGTTGCACCTGCAAAGTTGAAATAGTACATAATAGAATAAAAACAAGCGTTCAATTCTGAACGCTTGTTTTTATTTTGATTTTAACTTCTTCAGTTGTTCGGGGTTAGAGTGGTAATAAATAGCTAATGTAACGCCAATGCCACACATGAGTGCCCATAAAGAACTTCCCCCATAACTGATAAATGGTAATGGGATTCCTGTTATCGGTACAACTTGTATCGTCATGCCGACGTTCTGGAATACGTGAAAGGCAATCATACTGATAAATCCAACAAGGAATATTGATGAAAATGGTGAGACTGTAATTTGAGCTAAGCGTACGAGATGTGTAAACAGTGCTAAAAACAATATTAAAACTATAATGGAACCGATAAACCCAAACTCTTCTCCGATAATTGAGAAAATGAAGTCCGTATGATTTTCGGGGATATACACTTCTCCGCCTTTATAACCTTTACCAAACAATCCACCAGAACCTATCGCTTTCAAGGATTCCATTAGGTGAAATCCTTCCCCGTCACTATACTGAGCAGGATTTAACCATGAGTTGATTCGGCCGAGCTGATACGTCTGTATACCAAGAATTTTCTCGATAAGTGATGGTTTATAGATAATCATCATAATAATAGAGACACCGAGCAATGAAACCGTAATAAGAAAAGGTGCGAGTATTTTCCAAGTCACACCAGAAACGATGATGATACCAAGTATGATAGCGAGCAACACAAGCATTGTTCCAAGGTCGTTCTGTAATAATATAAGTATCATTGGAATCATTGCGGTTAATCCTATTTTAAGAAGTAATATGAGGTCCGTCTGAAATGACTTGTAATATGTAAATCGATTATGATCATATACTACTTTGCTTAATGTCAGCATGAGTATGATCTTCATAAATTCAGAAGGCTGTAAGCTAAGCTTATCAAAAAATACATACCAGCTTTTTGCACCATTGATCACAGGGGTAAATGAAGATTCTGGTAGAATCAGCAGGCCTAATAAAGCGATATTTCCTAGTAAATAAATAAAGAAAGTCCACTTCTTTATTGTTTTTGGATGTATAAACATGATTGAGAGTGCGAGGGCAAATCCTAATGAATAATAAAAGACTTGTCTAAGTGCAAAGTTTGTCCCATACTGCTGACCTGTCATAGCAGAAGAGATAATTACCAGGCTGACTGTAAAGAAACCCAATATTAATATAATAAGCCACCAATCAATTCTTTCAATCCACGAACGTTTTGGTTTATTGCGAGTCTTATTTGTTGGCATGCGATTACTCCTTACCATAAATAATTATAAATTTTATTATACATAAATCATCTGAAAGTATATATAGATAAGTTACCCGAGTTTAAGGTAATTTTGTGTCACATGAAATAATGTGCATGTATCATTATATCATGATAATATTATGTTATTAACAGTTTGGAGGAATACATATGGCAAAAGAACATATTTGCATCATCTATGGAGGGAAAAGTGCGGAGCATGATGTGTCATTATTAACTGCACAATCTGTGATCAATGCGATGGATAAGGACAAATATTCAATAGATACAATATATATCACAAATGATGGTGAATGGTTAAAAGGACCTGAAATCTCTGAAACAATAGAGGATAGTGAGCGTTTAAGGTTATCTCATGTAGAGCGTTTGTCAATTTCAGAAATGTTGAATATTTCATCAACAGGAAAAGCATATGACGCAGTCTTTCCTTTATTGCACGGACCAAACGGTGAAGATGGGACAATTCAAGGATTATTTGAAGTGCTGGACATCCCTTATGTTGGTAATGGCGTTCTTGCCGCTTCAAGTTCTATGGATAAACTTGTGATGAAACAACTGTTCGCAACACGAGGGTTACCACAGTTACCTTATGTGAGTTTCTTAAAGAGTGAGTACGAGGCGCATAAGGATAATATTATTTCACTAGTAGAAGGAAAGTTAACTTATCCTGTATTCGTGAAACCTGCAAATCTAGGTTCTTCTGTCGGTATATCTAAATGTACAGATAGTAAAACATTGATTCAAGGTATCGAAGAAGCGTTGCAATTTGATAGAAAGCTAGTAATTGAACAAGGCGTTAACGCGCGTGAAGTAGAAGTTGCGGTCCTGGGGAATGATATACCAGAGACAACATTACCTGGAGAAGTTGTCAAAGATGTAGACTTCTATGATTATAAGTCGAAATATAAAGATGGCAAAGTAAAGCTTCAAATTCCGGCTGATATCTCAGAAGAGATTCAATCAGCACTAAGAAATATGGCGGTTGAAGCATTCAAAGCAACGGACTGCTCGGGGCTCGTACGTGCAGACTTCTTCCTTACTGAGGATGACAAGATTTATATTAATGAAACGAATGCGATGCCAGGATTCACGAAGTTCAGCATGTATCCGCTGCTTTGGGAGAATATGGGTAAGAGCTATAGTGAATTAATCACCGACTTAATCAATCTTGCGAAAGAAAGATATAACGACAAGAAAAATATTAAATATAAAATGGACTGATAATTATGATAAATCGATCGTTAAATTGGATAAAAACGCATACTACAGGTACGTTAGATGCGATGTATCAAGAAGTAATGATCTCTGGAGTGTCAATCGACTCTAGAAATATTGATCAAGGTGTACTGTTTATTCCTTTTAAAGGAGAACATGTGGATGGACATAAATATGTAGCAGACGCTATCGACAAAGGGGCTCATGCCGCATTATGGCAGCGTGATGCAGGAGAAATACCAAGAGACCTTCCGGTAATTGTGGTGGAAGATACACTGACTGCACTTCAGCAATTATCGAAAGCTTACTTAAAGGAAGTTGGTCCTAAAGTTATTGCAGTAACAGGTAGTAATGGTAAGACGACGACTAAGGATATGATTGAAGCGGTCTTGACACCTCACTTCAAAGTGAAGAAGACACAAGGCAATTATAATAATGAGATTGGATTACCATTAACGTTATGCCAGCTCGATGAAGATACAGAGATTTCTATTTTGGAAATGGGAATGTCTGGATTCGGAGAAATTTCATTGCTATCTCATATTGCAGAGCCACATATTGCCGCAATAACTAATATCGGCGAAAGTCATATGAGGGATCTTGGTTCAAGAGAGGGCATTGCCAAGGCAAAGTATGAAATAACGGATGGATTGAAAGGGCCATTATTCTATGATGGTGATGAAGTGCTCTTAAAACCATTAGTAAAAGATAATAAAGATGCACACCGCATAGGATTTAATGAAGACAATGAATATTATATCCATGAAATGATAATGCAAGATAAGCATGTACAATTTAAAGTAAATGATGATACATACATTGTTCCGACTTTAGGAAGCCATAATGCGCGTAATGCAACAATAGCCATTGCAATCGGCAGTTATCTAGGGTTGTCCTCAGAACAAATCAATCATAGTTTACAGCAGCTGGAGCTTACAGGAATGCGCATGGAACAACTTGAGGGCAGAGACGGTGCGTTGCTTATCAACGATGCATACAATGCGAGCCCAACGAGTATGAAAGCCGCAATTGATACGGTATCACAGATGGATAGTGAAGTGAAGATCATCGTGTTCGGTGATGTACTCGAGCTTGGAGAAGATGAAGTCATGTATCATGAACAAGTTGGTGCATATTTACAAGGTAAACAAATCGACTATGTGTTTACGACAGGTAATGCTGCACGCCATATTTCAAAAGTGGCAGAGACCTTTACGACAGTTCAGCACTTCGATACGAAAGAGGCACTTACAAATCATCTAAAAGGTATGCTCAATGCGCATACGACTGTATTATTTAAAGCGAGCAGAGGGATGAAACTTGAAACAATAATTAACGAATTATTATAACGAAAAAATAAATTTATAAACAAATGAATGAGTTAATAAAGTGAGTGGTTGTAATGAATTACAGCCATTTTATTGTGAATAATATGTGACAGAGTACGATTAAAATATTTGTAATAATTTTCATATGATGCTAATATAGAGAAGTTGAATAAGTAGGGTAGTGAAAAATTACCCGATATTAGAACATTGCGTAACATACGCAGTAATTTAAGGAAGACAAAAGGAGAAATCATATTGCAAAAATTTAGAGACCTAGGTATCAGCGAACCTACCATAAATGCGCTGGAGAAGTTGGGATTTACAGAACCTACACCGATTCAAACGGATAGTATCCCACATACGATGGCTGGCCGTGACGTACTAGGCCAAGCGCAAACTGGTACTGGTAAAACTGGTGCATTCGGTATACCTTTAATTGAAAAGGTTAAAGACCGTGAAGGGATCCAAAGTTTAATCCTGGCTCCAACACGTGAGTTAGCTGTACAGGTTGCAGAGCAGTTGAAAGCTTTCAGTCGTGGACAAGGAATCCAAGTTACAACTGTATTCGGTGGTATGCCGATTGACCGTCAGATTAGAGAACTTAAGAAGAAACCTCAAATCGTTGTAGGGACACCGGGTCGTGTCATCGACCATTTAAATCGTCGCACTTTAAAGACTGAAGATATCAATACTTTAATCTTAGACGAAGCTGACGAAATGATGAACATGGGATTCATCGATGATATGCGTTTTATCATGGATAAATTACCGAAAGAAAATCGTCAGACGATGCTTTTCTCAGCAACAATGCCTAAAGCAATTCAAGAACTTGTTCAAAAGTTCATGAAAAACCCAGTTATCGTAAAAACGATGACAAACAACGATTCAGATCCTTCAATTGAAGAGTTCTACACAATCGTTAAAGAATTAGAGAAATTTGATACATTTACAAACTTCTTAGATGTACACCAACCAGAACTTGCAATCGTATTCGGACGTACAAAACGTCGTGTAGACGAATTGACAAGTGCATTAATTTCTAAAGGTTACCGTGCTGAAGGACTACACGGTGATATTACTCAGGCGAAACGTCTTGAAGTATTAAAGAAATTTAAAAATGACCAAATTGATATTCTTGTTGCAACTGACGTAGCAGCACGTGGATTAGATATTTCAGGTGTAACGCATGTTTACAACTTTGATATTCCTCAGGATGTTGAAAGTTATACACACCGTATCGGACGTACAGGACGTGCAGGTAAGCATGGTATGGCGATTTCATTCGTTAATCCAGTTGAAATGGATTATATCCGTCAAATTGAAAAAGCGAAAAATCGTCAAATGCAGGCATTACGTCCACCAACACCAGGTGAGGTTATGAAAGCACGTGAACAAGATGTTAAATCTAAAGTAAAAGCTTGGGTTGAAGCAAATACTGAAGCACGTATCGAATCAATCGCGAAAGAATTAATCGAAGAGTACGGTGATGTGAAATTAGTAGCATCATTGTTACAAGAGTTAATTCAATCAAATAACGATGTTGATGTTCAATTAACATTCGAAAAACCACTTGGACGTAAAGGTGGCGGTAAGTCATTCCGTGGTGGCCGTTCAGGTAACCGCTCAGGTGGCGGTAACCGTAACCGTAAAGATGGCAAAGATAACCGTCGTAAAGCGTTCGATCGTGGAAGTAAAGCACCTAAAGCGAAAAAAACATTTAAAGGCAGAACCTTCGCAGATCACAAAAAATAAAGCTGTCTTGGGAGCGTTAAGCCACAAGTCAAGCCAGGACAGATGTCCTGGCTTTTTTTTGTTTGTAGGTCTTTCTATATCTTTGGTATAATTTTGAAGAATGGAGGTTGCTCATGTACGAGATTGATTTAAATAATTTTCAACCACAAGCTGCTGTTAAATATATGTATGTAAAAGCGATAATGCTATTTATATTATTCACTGTCATTTCCGGGGTAATATATTTTGTGATGCATAAATACTTGACGATTAAATATGATTTTTTAATTTTTATATTATTGCTCTATCCGTTGTACAAGCTTATTATTGGTGTCAGACTTCGCCAAAAATATACGAAGTATCAATTGAATCGAGTAACGCTTGAACTATCCAGTGGGGCATATTTTACGGAACGTATGGTATTACCTGTCGATATTATGCAGTCTGTTTGTATTAAACGTGGCTGGTTAATGCAGAAATATCGATTAGCACAAGTTACAGTATATACTCGCGGAGATAGTAATGTGATGCCGTTGATGTATGCTGATGATGCAGAGCTAATTGCATCACAAATTATAGAGAGAATAAAGGAGATTCATTATGAACAGTAAACATACCCTCCATTATTCGACGTACTTATCAAACGCATTAAAGGCGATAAAGGAGAATTTATTTCTAATTGGGATTGGTTTATTCTGGATTGTTCGTGATGGATTTACGCTAGATGCGATTCAGAATAATATGTTTGCTGTATTTATGCTGATTATTACATTGATTAATATCATACTCCGTATTATTGAAGCACGTATAACGAAATACTGGATCGAAGATGATAAATTATTGCTGGAAACAGGAATCATAAGTAAGAAGATTAAAGAGATCTATATTGGAAAGATACAGACGATTGATACGAATGCTGGTCTTGCTAATCAAATTCTTGGCGGAGTTATTATGCAGGTGCGTACAGCAGGTGATGGTATTGAACTAAACAGTATTTCTAAAAGTGAGGCTGTGCGTCTGAGTAATTTCTTAACCGAGCGTAAACGTCAATTGAGAAGTGATGCGGTAGAGGATGATGAGTCTGTTATGTCAGAGTCAGCTGCAGTTGACCATCAATTGAACGGGGATAATCGATTTGAAGTGATATATCGATTGGCGTTTAAAGACTTGCTCTTTATGAGTGTGACGAGTAGCGGCATGTTTACGGTCATTGCAATTATACTCGGTCTGTATTCACAAATCGATGAAATTATTCCGCTGGATGGTTTCTTAAATCCTGTTAAAATGTTAATTGGTGAAGGTTATGGGTATGTTATAGGTCTTTCTATAGTATTGCTAGTGATAAGCTATATTATCGGCATCTTCGTTACAGCTATAAAGTATCACCGATACACAGTGCGTTACGATGGTGAAGTGATCAACGTAAACTATGGATTGTTTGAACGTATCGATAAGTATATCGTTTTGAAAAATATTCAAAGTGTCAAAGAAACACAAAGTTATTTCAGAAAGTTGTTTAATAAGACAAAGTTTACTGTGGTTACTACAAGTGAGATGAAGAGTGAAGAAGAAATCGGTAATGACGAAATAGAGTTATTGCCATTTATTTCATATGATAAAGGGTATGAGATTGTCTGCCGACTCCTGCCTTATAACTTTAATGCTGTGAATCATGTGATTCCAAAGCGTAGTATACGCAGGTACTTTCAAGTTTCCTGGTTGTTTATTATTATCATTATGAGTGTGATTCAGTATTATTGGTTTGATTATGCCTGGATTATTGGTGCAGTACTTCTTGTATTAACATTTATTACTGCGATCATTAAGTACAAAAATTCAGGTTATGCGATTATAGATGACGAACTTTCGATCAGTAACGGTGGTTTATTATCAATGACAACAACATATATCAAAGAGCGTAATATAATAAGTTTAAGTGTCAAGAGTACACCGTTTATGAATAAAGCAGATTTACGTAATATTGAAGTTGATGTGGCTGCAGGGATGCTAGGGAGTACGACTGCTCTTGACTTTATAGAACGAGATGATGCGGCGCATATATATGAATGGTTTATGGCGAAGGAGCGTAGTGAATATGAAGCAGATGCATAAAAGTAGTATAAAGGTCATGCGCATAGGTGCATTCATTCAAGTAATGATATTTGCGTTTATAATTGCAATATTTTATTGCGTTACGTGGTACTTTGCCCTGCCAATTTCAAACATTGTATTTATCGTATTGGCAGCGCTGCTGTTACTCGACATCGTGTGGTATATAGTGTCAAAGCCAATCTTAGTTTATCGTGCAAATCACTATGACATTGGGGATGATGAGATTGTGTTATTAACAGGGATTTGGAATAAGGAGGAATTGATCGTACCATATGTTAAGATTCAAAATGTTGAAACTGAGCAAGGACCAGTAATGAAAAGATATCATTTAAAATCATTGACTGTGCATACAGCTGAGAACGGTCTTTCGATACAGCTTATTCATGAAGATGAAGCATCTATACTTAAAACATTGATCAATCAAAAAATGAGAGAAGTGGAGAACGATGATAAAGGGGATAGGGACAGATATATTAGAAATCAGCAGGATGAGTCAATATATTGATAATGACAAGTTTTTAACGCGTATATTACATCCTGATGAACGCGAACGATTTGATACGTTCCAATCTGAAAAAAGAAAAGCTGAGTATCTAGCTGGCCGTTTCTGTGTGAAAGAAGCGTATGCTAAAGCACTTGGAACAGGAATTGGCAAACTTTCTTTTCATGATATATGTTGCTTAAATGATGCGGCAGGAAAACCATATATAAAAGGTAATACGAATGCGCATGTCAGTATTGCACATACAGATACAATTGCCACAGCCTATGTTATTGTGACAAATGGAAATGTGATACTATAGATGTATTATAAATAGAGGTGAGCATATGAGTGATAGGTATTATCGTCCGACATTTGTAAACGTCAATCTAGACGCAATCCGCAGTAATTTTAAGGATATAGAAAAGCTGCATCCAAATAAGACAGTAATTGCGGTAATTAAAGCGAATGGTTATGGATTAGGTTCAGTTAATATTGCAAAGTATTTGATGGCATCAGGAACTGAGTTTTTTGCAGTTGCTACACTTGATGAAGCGATAGAACTCCGAATGCATGGTATTAAAGCAAAGATTTTAGTGCTTGGCGTAGTAGACCCCAAACATATTAGGCAGGCTTCCAGACATCGATTAGCTCTTACTGCACCAGATGCAAAGTGGGTTGAAGATGCAAGTCGTTATATAGAGGCGGAAGATAAGCCGGTCTGGCTGCATATAAAAGTGGACAGTGGAATGGGGAGAATTGGTGTGCAGACAAAGCAGGCATATGATGCGGCTGTCGATAAAGTGGCTGCAGTTGAGCAATTTATCTTCGAAGGTGTGTTTACACATTTTAGTTCTGCAGATGAGGATAATACGCTTACGGAATGTGCGTATGATAAGTTCCTCGGCATTATTAATGACAATAAGCCACAATATATTCATTGTCAGAACAGCGCAGCAACATTGCGCTATGACTGTTCAGAATGTAATGCTGTAAGATTAGGTATTAGTCTTTATGGTTATTATCCGTCCGAATTTATTAGAGCTGTCAGTAACGTGAAGCTACAACCAGCAGTGCAGCTGGTCTCTACTGCTTGTTTCATTAAACATATCAAGTCGGGTGATACGGTAAGCTATGGCGCTACTTACACTGCGCAAAGCAACCAAGTTGTTGCAACGTTCCCGATTGGGTATGCTGATGGTCTGCCTCGTGCGATGCAAGGTTATAATATAAATTTAGAAGGTACTGAAGTTCCGATTATCGGTCGCGTATGTATGGATCAGATGATGGCACGCGTACCAGACGATACACCATTAGGTGCACAATGTATCATAATTGATGATAACGCTGATAGCAATCAGTCATTAGAGCGTGTTGCACAACAACTCGGGACAATTACTTATGAAGTGCTTACATCTTTAAGTCGCAGGCTGCCGAAACGATACTATATCGCAGATGATGTAGAAGTATATAATGAACTTATGAAATAACTGTTGTCATTTAATCGCTTTTTGATAAAATGTAAGTAATCGGACGATGGAGGTAAAGATATGAGCCAGAAGCTAGAACAAATGCTGATAGAAGGTTATCAATCAATGGCAGAGATAAATTTATCGATAGCATCAGAACATTATGTATTAGAATGTGAAGTTACTGATAACTATCAGACATATACCTTTGATGGTGAATAGATGAAACGCGGAGATGTTTATTTAGCTGATCTGTCACCAGTGAAGGGGTCTGAACAAGGCGGTAAACGCCCCGTCGTTATTATTCAGAATAATATTGGGAATAAACATAGTCCTACAGTGATTGTAGCAGCAATTACTGCAAAGATTAATAAGGCGAAAATCCCCACCCATGTTGAAATTGGCAAGACAACGCATCGCTTAGAAAAGGATTCGGTAATACTGCTGGAACAAATTAGAACCATTGATAAGAATAGGTTGATTGATCATTTAACTGTGCTTGATAAGGCGAAGATGAAAGAAGTGGATACTGCACTTATAATTAGTTTGGGTTTATCAATCGATAGTGAATAGACTTTAGGAAATACCTAAAGTCTTTTTTTGTGAAAGGGAGGGAATGGGATGCGTCAAATTGAAAAGATAGTTTCAAGATATATTGATATATTGGAGACATATATTACGACACGTGATGAAAAAGATCTAGAACCATTACAAGCATTGAGCTTTGAGGCAATCGAACTCGATATCTCTCCAGAAGAAATTGTGATGCTTCATAAAGATTTAATTAATGAGAAATCATATAGTGCAATCGAACAACAATATGGTATGGATGTTCTTACAGAAATGATTATAGGGTTCGGATTTACGTATCGAGATTATAAGGCGCTCGTTAAAGTGATGGAAGCACACGACAAAGAGATGGATGTAGCGGCAAGTCTTCAATCAACAATGTTGAAGACCCAGATACCACATCTGGATAAGATTGAAATTGGTGCAATCAGTGTCCCGGCTCACCGAGTTAACGGGGACTATTTTAATTTAATCGACCATAAAGATGGGACGATGAGTTTCGCAGTAGCTGATGTTATCGGTAAAGGGATTCCTGCTGCACTTGCCATGAGTATGATTAAATTTGGAATGGATTCGTATGGTCATTCCCAGTTGCCAAGTGATGGCTTAAAGCGACTGAATCGCGTAGTCGAGAAGAATATAAACCAGAACATGTTTGTGACGATGTTTTATGGATTGTACGAAGAAGTGAATAATAAATTTTATTATGCATCTGCAGGTCATGAGCCGGGTCATATATATCGAAGTAAGACTGATAGTTTTGAAGAGTTGTCTGCACGAGGTCTTGTACTTGGCATACATCCTTCTACACGCTATGACCAAGAAGAAATCGATATCGAAATTGGAGATATGGTCATTGTATTCACGGATGGTGTTTCTGAAATACGTAAGTTAGATGGAGGGTTTATTAATACGAGTGAATTATTAAGTCTAATTGGTAAGTATAAGGACTTGCATCCACAAGATATCGTGCAAATTGTATATGAGGAGCTTCTGAAGATTGGAGATCCTAAGAAAAAAGATGATTTAACGATATTAATCATAAAAAGAATAAAATAACGGTTTATAATTTTTAGTTTTGGGTATTTCTAACAGAGAATATACAAAAAATAATATCTCATAAAGTAGGGAGAAAAGCTATGAATTTAAAGATAGATACAACAGAGCACGACGCTTATTATGAAATTAATGTAGCGGGTGAACTGGATGTTGCGACTGTACCAGAATTGCAAGAAGTTTTAATTCCAATCAGACAGCAAGGGACACATGATATTCATCTACGTATTGATGAAGTAACTTATATGGATAGTACAGGACTAGGTTTATTTGTTGGAACGTTGAAAGAACTTAATAAAAATAATAAAGAGTTATATGTATTAGGTGTGAACAAACGTATAGAAAGATTATTTGACATCACTGGTTTAAAAGATTTAATGCATGTAAATCAACCGGTGGAGGGGTAATTTTATGGAAAGATATGATTATGTTGAAATGAGATTTCCTGCAACTGCAGAATACGTAGGGCTTGTCCGTCTGACATTATCAGGGATATTAAACCGTGCGGGTGCAAACTATGACGAGATAGAAGATACAAAGATTGCAGTAAGTGAAGCGGTAACAAATGCTGTTAAACATGCTTATAAAGATGATGTTCAAGGAGATGTGCTCGTTGGTTATGTTATCTTTGATGATAAAGTAGAGGTTATTGTATCTGATTCAGGTACAAGCTTTGATTATGAACGTACGAAATCAGAACTTGGACCATATGAAGAAAATGAGAATATTGACTTTATACGCGAAGGTGGCCTCGGCTTGTTTTTAATCGAGTCATTAATGGACGAGGTAAACGTAAAGAAAGACAGTGGTGTCACAATTAGTATGACGAAGTATATAACGGAGGAGCAGGTGTAGCCTGATGGGTAGTGAGAATTATAATGATGTAACACCAGAAGAGATCAATGCATGGATTAAGTTATATCAAGATACCCAGGATGAATTTGCACAGCAAGAGCTCGTGCTGCACTATCAAAAACTAGTTGAGTCGTTAGCATATCGGTACTCCAAAGGACAAAGTCATCATGAAGACCTTGTTCAAGTAGGTATGGTAGGATTGCTTGGTGCAATAAATAGGTTTGATGTTACCTTTGAAAGAAAGTTTGAAGCTTTTTTAGTACCTACAGTAATCGGAGAGATTAAACGCTATTTACGAGATAAGACATGGAGTGTCCATGTGCCACGTCGCATTAAAGAGATTGGACCGAAGATTAAACGTGCTACAGATGAATTAACGAATGAACTTGGTCGGTCGCCTAAGATTATCGAAATCGCGCAGCGCATAGAAGCAACCGAAGAAGAAGTACTTGAAGCGATGGAGATGGGTCAGAGTTATAATGCGTTAAGTGTGGATCATTCGATTGAAGCGGATAAGGATGGCTCAACAGTTACATTGCTTGATGTAATGGGCAATACTGAAGAAGGTTATGACTTGACCGAGAAACGTATGATTCTTGAGAAAGTATTACCGATTCTGTCAGATAGAGAAAGAGAAATCATTCAATGCACATTTCTTGATGGCCTAAGCCAAAAAGAAACGGGTGAGAAGATAGGCTTAAGTCAGATGCATGTCTCACGTCTACAACGTACTGCGATTAAGAAACTACGTGATGCGGTACAAAACAGCTAATATATAACAAGCTGGAACGCACTGTTCCAGCTTATTTTTTATGTTAAAATTAATATATTATTTCGAGGAGGCTATTATGGAACAGCATGTTATTAATTTAATTCTAGAAAAACTACCTTATAAGAAAGAGCAGATTACTTCTGTATTGAAGTTACTGGAAGAGAAAAATACTGTACCGTTTATTGCGAGATATCGTAAAGAAGTAACAGGTGGACTAGATGAAGTGGAAATAAAAGACATTGAAACAGAATACCGCTATATGGAAAACATGCAGAAGCGAAAAGAAGATGTTGTGCGTTCGATTGAAGAGCAAGGGATGCTTACAGATGAATTAAAGAAAGAGATAATGGAACAGACGAAACTGCAGCGTGTGGAAGATCTATACCGCCCGTTTAAACAGAAGAAAAAGACACGTGCCACAGAAGCGAAGCGTAAAGGATTAGAACCTTTAGCGAAATTAATGCTTAATTATGAAGAGGTTGATAAAAAAGCTAAAGATTTTATTACAGAAGAAGTCACTACTGTTGAAGAAGCGATGAATGGTGCGATTGATATTATTGCAGAGATGATTTCTGATGAACCGAAATACCGTGCATTTATTTTAGGTTATGTTGAAAAAAACGGTGAAATTACAACTTCAAAGAAGAAAAAGGCAGAGGATGAAAAAGGCGTATTCGAAATGTATTACGAATATAGTGAACGTATCAATAAAATTGTGCCGCATAGAATACTTGCCATAAATCGCGGTGAAAAAGAGGATGTACTTAAAGTAGATATCTCGGTTGATGAAACGGCGATTGTTCGCTACTTAAGAAAACAGATGATGGAGCGAGAAAGTATATACATAGCCCGTGCAATTGAAGAAAGTTTAAAGCGATTAATCCTACCTTCTATTTATCGAGAAGTTCGAAATGAATTAACGGAGAAAGCTGAATCACAAGCGATTGAAATCTTTTCGGTAAATTTAGAGAATTTATTATTGCAGGCACCATTAAAAGGTAAGATGATTCTTGGGTTAGATCCAGCATATCGTACGGGGTGTAAGTTGGCGGTCATTAATCCATTCGGTACATTTGTTGAGAAGAGCGTAGTATATCCGCACCCTCCGGTTAGTGAGAAAGACAAAGCGAAGAAAATCGTATTGAATTTAATAAAAAAGCATAATGTTGAGCTGATTGCAATCGGTAACGGCACGGCAAGCAGAGAGTCAGAGCAATTTATCGCTGAGATTATAAAAGAAAATAATTTAGAGACGAAGTATATCATTGTAAACGAAGCAGGGGCATCTGTATATTCGGCAAGTGATCTGGCACGAGCTGAATTTCCGGACTTCCAGGTAGAAGAGCGAAGTGCTGTATCCATTGGTCGTCGTGTACAAGATCCGTTGTCAGAACTTGTAAAGATTGATCCGAAGTCAATTGGGGTGGGTCAATATCAGCATGATGTCAATCAGAAATCGTTAAATGAAGCACTGACATTCGTAGTAGAAACTGCGGTAAATAAAGTCGGAGTTAATGTGAATACAGCATCGGCACCATTATTACAGTATGTATCAGGTTTATCTAAAAGCGTAGCAGAAAACATCATCAACTATAGAATCGAGAATGGACCAATAAAACATCATAAAGAAATTGCGAAGATTAAAAGACTCGGCAAGAAGACGTTTGAACAAAGTATCGGCTTTATGCGTATACCTGATGGAGAAGAGCCGCTTGATAACACAGGTATTCACCCTGAGAGTTATAAAGCGACTTACGCATTGTTAAAGAAATTATCTTTGACTGCAGATGATCTAGGAAGCGATAAATTAAAAGGAAGTATTATTAAAATAGATGTACACAGTACAGCGGATGAGCTTGGTATCGGTGCGCCGACGCTGGAAGATATCATTACTGCGTTGATGGCGCCAGGAAGAGATCCACGTGAAGACTTTGAGACACCACTACTTAAATCTGATGTGCTTTCTATAGAAGATTTAAGAAAAGGAATGAAATTATCAGGTACAGTCCGTAACGTTGTTGACTTTGGAGCGTTCGTTGACATCGGTGTGAAGCAGGACGGCCTTGTACATATTTCTAAGCTCTCTGACCGTTTCGTAAAGCATCCGACAGATGTAGTATCTGTTGGTGATATTGTTGAAGTATGGATAGAAGATATTATGCATGATAAAGGTAAGGTTGCACTTACAATGATAAATCCTGATGGAAAATAAAGCACTGCAATCACTTGTACAGGGTATTTCTCTTGAATACTTTAATAAACCATTTCTGCATCAAGCAGTATTTAATAACAGACTACGTACGACAGGCGGGCGCTATATGCTTCAAAATCATAATATAGAAATTAGTATGAAGCAGTTTGAAGCGTATGGTGAGGAAGCAATCATTGACATTATTAAACATGAACTTGTACATTATCATCTTCATATAGAAGGAAAGGGTTACAAACATCGTGATAGAGACTTTAAACAGCTAGCGCAACAAGTGGGAGCACCTCGTTTTTGTAATCCTTTGCCGGATGCACATTTTAAATACCTTTATAGGTGTAAAAGATGCAATAATGAATTCCCCAGAAAGAGGCGGATGTCGATTCATAAATATCGCTGCAAGTGTGGTGGGCAGTTGAAAGAAATATTAAATTGAAAGATTATAAAGCAAGAAAGGTCTAATTTTGAGTAGATATTACTCGAAATTAGACCTTTTTCTATCTTGAGAGAGGTAAAATTTACACTTTGGCATTTTATTATAAAATAGTGTTGACTTTATTAATAAAACGTTATAAGATTAATATCGTTGTTGAAACAAGGCCCCTTGGTCAAGCGGTTAAGACACCGCCCTTTCACGGCGGTAACACGGGTTCGAATCCCGTAGGGGTCACTTTTAATAATTAACACTCTTAATAACAAATTAATAAAGTTAAAAAAACTTTTAAAAAGTTGTTGACTTATTAATGAATACGAGATATAATAAATCTTGTCGTTAAAAGAGATAAGCAAGTGAAACATGCCAACGCGCGATCGTGGCGGAACGGCAGACGCGCTAGGTTGAGGGCCTAGTAGGAGTATTCCTGTGGAGGTTCAAATCCTCTCGGTCGCACTTACTTTTAACCAATTATATATGCGGGTGTAGTTTAGTGGTAAAACCTCAGCCTTCCAAGCTGATGTTGTCGGTTCGATTCCGATCACCCGCTCCATTTACTTTTATGAATGAGAAATGAACATTGAAAACTGAATGACAATATGTCAACGTTAATTCCAATAATTTGAGTGATTAAGTTCACTCCCAAGAGTGATTGCCTCAAGCAATCAAAGAGCTTTATCAAGCAATCTATTATGGAGAGTTTGATCCTGGCTCAGGATGAACGCTGGCGGCGTGCCTAATACATGCAAGTCGAGCGAACGGACGAGAGTGCTTGCACTCTCTGACGTTAGCGGCGGACGGGTGAGTAACACGTGGGTAACCTACCTATAAGACTGGGATAACTTCGGGAAACCGGAGCTAATACCGGATAATATTTAGCTTCGCATGAAGCGATAGTGAAAGACGGTTCTGCTGTCACTTATAGATGGACCCGCGGTGTATTAGCTAGTTGGTGAGGTAACGGCTCACCAAGGCAACGATACATAGCCGACCTGAGAGGGTGATCGGCCACACTGGGACTGAGACACGGCCCAGACTCCTACGGGAGGCAGCAGTAGGGAATCTTCCGCAATGGACGAAAGTCTGACGGAGCAACGCCGCGTGAGTGAAGAAGGTTTTCGGATCGTAAAACTCTGTTGTAAGGGAAGAACAAGTACGTTAGTAACTGAACGTACCTTGACGGTACCTTACCAGAAAGCCACGGCTAACTACGTGCCAGCAGCCGCGGTAATACGTAGGTGGCAAGCGTTATCCGGAATTATTGGGCGTAAAGCGCGCGTAGGCGGTCTCTTAAGTCTGATGTGAAAGCCCCCGGCTCAACCGGGGAGGGTCATTGGAAACTGGGAGACTTGAGTGCAGAAGAGGAGAGTGGAATTCCATGTGTAGCGGTGAAATGCGCAGAGATATGGAGGAACACCAGTGGCGAAGGCGGCTCTCTGGTCTGTAACTGACGCTGAGGTGCGAAAGCGTGGGGATCAAACAGGATTAGATACCCTGGTAGTCCACGCCGTAAACGATGAGTGCTAAGTGTTGGGGGGTTTCCGCCCCTCAGTGCTGCAGCTAACGCATTAAGCACTCCGCCTGGGGAGTACGGTCGCAAGACTGAAACTCAAAGGAATTGACGGGGACCCGCACAAGCGGTGGAGCATGTGGTTTAATTCGAAGCAACGCGAAGAACCTTACCAAATCTTGACATCCTTTGACAACTCTAGAGATAGAGCTTTCCCCTTCGGGGGACAAAGTGACAGGTGGTGCATGGTTGTCGTCAGCTCGTGTCGTGAGATGTTGGGTTAAGTCCCGCAACGAGCGCAACCCTTATCTTTAGTTGCCATCATTAAGTTGGGCACTCTAGAGAGACTGCCGGTGACAAACCGGAGGAAGGTGGGGATGACGTCAAATCATCATGCCCCTTATGATTTGGGCTACACACGTGCTACAATGGATGGTACAAAGGGCAGCAAAACCGCGAGGTCAAGCAAATCCCATAAAACCATTCTCAGTTCGGATTGTAGTCTGCAACTCGACTACATGAAGCTGGAATCGCTAGTAATCGTAGATCAGCATGCTACGGTGAATACGTTCCCGGGTCTTGTACACACCGCCCGTCACACCACGAGAGTTTGTAACACCCGAAGCCGGTGGAGTAACCTTTTAGGAGCTAGCCGTCGAAGGTGGGACAGATGATTGGGGTGAAGTCGTAACAAGGTAGCCGTATCGGAAGGTGCGGCTGGATCACCTCCTTTCTAAGGATAATTACGGAAACAGACCATCAGGTCTGTAGGAATTGACATTGACATATTGTATTCAGTTTTGAATGTTTATACATTCAGATTGTACTTTGAAAACTAGATAAAGTAAGAAGATATAAAGATTTTACCAAGCAAAACCGAGTGAGTTCATATTTGAATTCTTGAAAAAATCGCGCGTCTGCATTTATGCAGACATCACAATATTAATAACAGATTAAGTTATTAAGGGCGCACGGTGGATGCCTTGGCACTAGAAGCCGAAGAAGGACGTTACTAACGACGATATGCTCTGGGGAGCTGTAAGTAAGCTTTGATCCAGAGATTTCCGAATGGGGAAACCCAGCATGAGTTATGTCATGTTATCCATATGTGAATACATAGCATATGAGAAGGCACACCCGGAGAACTGAAACATCTAAGTACCCGGAGGAAGAGAAAGAAAATTCGATTCCCTTAGTAGCGGCGAGCGAAACGGGAAGAGCCCAAACCAGAGTGCTTGCACTCTGGGGTTGTAGGACACTCAACACGGAGTTACAAAGGAATAGTTTAGACGAATGACTTTGGAAAAGTCAGCCATAGAAGGTAAAGGCCCTGTAGTCGAAAAGTTATTCTCTCCTGAGTGGATCCTGAGTACGGCGGAACACGTGGAATTCCGTCGGAATCCGGGAGGACCATCTCCCAAGGCTAAATACTCTCTAGTGACCGATAGTGAACCAGTACCGTGAGGGAAAGGTGAAAAGCACCCCGGAAGGGGAGTGAAATAGAACCTGAAACCGTGTGCTTACAAGTAGTCAGAGCCCGTTAATGGGTGATGGCGTGCCTTTTGTAGAATGAACCGGCGAGTTACGATTTGATGCAAGGTTAAGCAGTATATGTGGAGCCGTAGCGAAAGCGAGTCTGAATAGGGCGAATGAGTATCAGGTCGTAGACCCGAAACCAGGTGATCTACCCATGTCCAGGTTGAAGTTCAGGTAACACTGAATGGAGGACCGAACCGACTTACGTTGAAAAGTGAGCGGATGAGGTGTGGGTAGCGGAGAAATTCCAATCGAACCTGGAGATAGCTGGTTCTCTCCGAAATAGCTTTAGGGCTAGCCTCGCATGATGATTACTGGAGGTAGAGCACTGTTTGGACTAGGGGCCCCCCTCGGGTTACCGAATTCAGACAAACTCCGAATGCCAGATAATTTAATGCGGGAGTCAGACTGCGGGTGATAAGGTCCGTAGTCGAGAGGGAAACAGCCCAGACCACCAGCTAAGGTCCCAAAATATATGTTAAGTGGAAAAGGATGTGGCGTTGCCCAGACAACTAGGATGTTGGCTTAGAAGCAGCCATCATTTAAAGAGTGCGTAATAGCTCACTAGTCGAGTGACGCTGCGCCGAAAATGTACCGGGGCTAAACATATTACCGAAGCTGTGGATTGTCCGTAGGACAATGGTAGGAGAGCGTTCTAAGGGCGTCGAAGCATGATCGTAAGGACATGTGGAGCGCTTAGAAGTGAGAATGCCGGTGTGAGTAGCGAAAGACGGGTGAGAATCCCGTCCACCGATTGACTAAGGTTTCCAGAGGAAGGCTCGTCCGCTCTGGGTTAGTCGGGACCTAAGCCGAGGCCGAATGGCGTAGGCGATGGACAACAGGTAGATATTCCTGTACCACCTAAGATTGTTTGAACGATGGGGGGACGCAGTAGGATAGGCGAAGCGTACTGTTGGTTATGTACGTCCAAGCACTGAGATTGAGTATCAGGCAAATCCGGTACTCACCAAGATCAAGGTGTGATGGGGAGCGAAATTATAGTAGCGAAGTCGTTGATTTCACACTGCCAAGAAAAGCCTCTAGTTAGAAATTAGGTGCCCGTACCGCAAACCGACACAGGTAGTCAAGATGAGAATTCTAAGGTGAGCGAGCGAACTCTCGTTAAGGAACTCGGCAAAATGACCCCGTAACTTCGGGAGAAGGGGTGCTTTTTAGGGTGCAAGCCTTGAAGAGCCGCAGTGAATAGGCCCAAGCGACTGTTTATCAAAAACACAGGTCTCTGCAAAACCGTAAGGTGAAGTATAGGGGCTGACGCCTGCCCGGTGCTGGAAGGTTAAAAGGAGTGGTTAGCGTATGCGAAGCTACGAATTGAAGCCCCAGTAAACGGCGGCCGTAACTATAACGGTCCTAAGGTAGCGAAATTCCTTGTCGGGTAAGTTCCGACCCGCACGAAAGGCGTAACGATTTGGGCACTGTCTCAACGAGAGACTCGGTGAAATCATAGTACCTGTGAAGATGCAGGTTACCCGCGACAGGACGGAAAGACCCCGTGGAGCTTTACTGCAGCCTGATATTGAAATTCGGCACAGCTTGTACAGGATAGGTAGGAGCCTTTGAAGCGTGAGCGTCAGCTTACGTGGAGGCGCTGGTGGGATACTACCCTGGCTGTGTTGACTTTCTAACCCGCGCCACTTATCGTGGCGGGAGACAGTGTCAGGCGGGCAGTTTGACTGGGGCGGTCGCCTCCTAAAGAGTAACGGAGGCGCTCAAAGGTTCCCTCAGAATGGTTGGAAATCATTCGCAGAGTGTAAAGGCACAAGGGAGCTTGACTGCGAGACCTACAAGTCGAGCAGGGTCGAAAGACGGACTTAGTGATCCGGTGGTTCCGCATGGAAGGGCCATCGCTCAACGGATAAAAGCTACCCCGGGGATAACAGGCTTATCTCCCCCAAGAGTTCACATCGACGGGGAGGTTTGGCACCTCGATGTCGGCTCATCGCATCCTGGGGCTGTAGTCGGTCCCAAGGGTTGGGCTGTTCGCCCATTAAAGCGGTACGCGAGCTGGGTTCAGAACGTCGTGAGACAGTTCGGTCCCTATCCGTCGTGGGCGTAGGAAATTTGAGAGGAGCTGTCCTTAGTACGAGAGGACCGGGATGGACATACCTCTGGTGTACCAGTTGTCGCGCCAGCGGCATAGCTGGGTAGCTATGTATGGACGGGATAAGTGCTGAAAGCATCTAAGCATGAAGCCCCCCTCAAGATGAGATTTCCCAACTTCGGTTATAAGATCCCTCAAAGATGATGAGGTTAATAGGTTCGAGGTGGAAGTACAGTGATGTATGGAGCTGACGAATACTAATCGATCGAAGACTTAATCAATTTTATAGATTTTTTATTCGGGATTGCCGGGTAGAATCTAATATATCTTACTTACTTTATCTAGTTTTGAAAGTATAAACTATTTATTCTTTCATTTGTCTGGTGACGATGGCAGAGAGGTCACACCTGTTCCCATACCGAACACAGAAGTTAAGCTCTCTAGCGCCGATGGTAGTTGGTCTTACGATCCGCGAGAGTAGGACGTTGCCGGGCAATATATAAATGGATGCGATGAGCCGCACATTGGGGACCTGTTAGGTCTCTTTTTTTTTATGTCTTAATTTAAGTAAATTAAATGTGTTACAATAATAGATATTTAAAATAAATTGAAGTGAGTGTGTTACATGAAAATAACGATAAATTCAATTGAAGATACAGAGCGTCTCGCACAAACAATTGCGACGCTTGTTACGCGTGGGGATGTGTTGTTGCTCCATGGTGATCTAGGGGCTGGTAAGACGACTTTCAGCCAATTTTTTGGGAAAGCACTTGGTATAGAACAGAAGATTACTTCTCCTACATTTAATATTATAAAATCGTACGAAGGTAAGCTTCCGTTTCACCATATGGACTGCTATCGTCTTGAAGGTGCGGAAGATGATCTTGGATTTGATGAATATTTCTACGGAGATGGTGTCACAATTGTTGAATGGCCTGAGATGATTGAAGAATTCCTTCCAGAAGATTATATTGAGCTTAATCTTAAGTATATTGAAGATTCAAAACGTGAAATAGAGATTCAGGCGATGGGTTCTAGAGGAAATCGCTTAAAGGAGCAGATTATTGATGAAGTTACTGCATATTGATACGAGTAATCAGCCTTTATCCGTGAGTATTACTGATGGTGATAGTGTACTTGCTGAATTTAACAGTGGTATGCGTATTAATCATTCTATTACATTAATGAGTCAGATCGAGCGTTTATTGAAGTATACACAGTTAACGATGAAAGATATTGAAGGCATCGTCGTTGCTTCAGGACCAGGATCTTATACTGGTCTCCGTATCGGTGTGACAGCTGCTAAGACGTTGGCGTATACTTTGAATGTCCCTTTATATTCAGTTTCTAGCTTAGCTGCGTTAGCGGCAACTGTAAGGATGCATGAATTCCTGTTAATTCCTATATTTGATGCGCGTAGAAATCATGTGTATACAGGAATGTATCGTTATAAAGGTGTTAGATTAGAACGTGTTGAAGAGGATTGTTATATTTCTATAGATGAATTAAATGCTAAATTAAAGGCCCAGCACTTACCTTATATATTCTTAGGGATGGATGCTGTGAAACTTGAAGATACGTTAAAGGGTCCTGTATTTTATTGTATTCCTAGAAGTGCTGAAATGCGTCGTTTAATTGATATAGATCATCCAGTGAATGTTCACACATTTGAACCGACATATTTAAGGATATCGGAGGCAGAACGTAATTGGCTGAACAAACAGGATTAGTTATTAGAAAGATGGAACCGGGAGATGTCCCGTCAGTATATGATATTGAGCAAAAGGCCTTTCCGAGTGGATCGTGGACATTGGATGCTTTCTATCATGAACTGGAGAAAAATGAATTTGCGCACTACTTTGTACTTGTTCTGGATGGAGTAGTGATTGGCTATCTAGGCATGTGGATTGTGGTAGATCAGGCGCAAATTACGACTGTTGCAGTGAATGAACAGTTTAGAGGATTTGGTTATGGAAAGCTATTACTAGAGTATGTAATGAACTATGCACGAATAACATGTGAAATGATGAGTTTAGAAGTAAGAGTAGAGAATAATGCAGCACGAGGACTGTATGAAAGTCTTGGCTTTACCTATGGAGGCATTAGACGCGACTATTATGGTCCTGGTGAGGATGCGAAAGTGATGTGGGTGAAATTACGATGAATAGTGAGAAAGATATAACGATTTTGGCAATAGAAACAAGCTGTGATGAGACTGCAGCAAGTGTTGTACGTAATGGCTATGAAGTATTAAGTAACGTCGTCAATTCTCAAATTGAATCACATAAGCGATTTGGTGGTGTCGTACCTGAAGTAGCGAGTAGACATCACGTTGAGAATATTACGATGGTTATTGAAGAAGCACTTGTTGAAGCGCATATGACTTGGGATGACATTGAGGCTGTAGCTGTGACTGAAGGACCAGGGTTAATTGGTGCATTGCTTGTCGGTATAAATGCGGCGAAGGCATTGGCACTCGCACACAGTAAACCTCTGATACCAGTACATCATATTGCAGGACACGTCTATGCGAATCATATTGAAGAACGATTGACATTCCCGATGCTTGCACTTGTCATTTCCGGAGGACATACAGAACTTGTGCTCATGAAAGATCATATGGCTTTTGAAGTGATTGGCGAAACTCGAGATGATGCAGTTGGCGAAGCATATGATAAAGTAGCAAGAACGATAGACTTACCTTATCCAGGCGGGCCTCATGTCGATAGACTTGCTGCAAGTGGAGAAGATGTACTAGAATTTCCACGTCCGATTATGGATGATTATGATTTTAGCTTCAGTGGACTTAAAAGTGCAGTCATTAATAAACTGCACAATTTAAATCAAAAAGGGATCAGCTACAACAAAGAAGATGTTGCTGCAAGTTTTCAAGCAAGTGTTATTGATGTATTAACTACACAGACGTTTAAAGCGCTAAAAGATTATGATATTAAACAGTTACTTATATGTGGAGGTGTGGCGGCAAACCGTGGCATCCGTACACGTATGGAAACGATGTGTGATAGCAATGATGTTAAACTATTAATACCACCGTTAAATCTATGCACAGATAACGCGGCAATGATTGGAGCAGCAGCTTATTATCAATATATTGCAGGCAAGCTTGGAACGATGGACTTAAATGGACGTTCAAATATCGATCTATAGTTACAAAGTTGATAGTAAAGTAGCTGTCACAATAAAAAGGAAGTCATCGTAATGGATGACTTCCTTTTTATTGTAAAATCATAGCATAGAAATCTAATAATTTAGAAAGAATAATGCTTCCCATACATGCACGCTATGCCTAATTTATTATAAATTAACCGATAGAATATATATTGATTAAAAAACACGAACATACGTACTTGTACACAAGTTGTTAACAAAATGTGCATAACTATATGTCAATAGTACTTTTTACACATTAAAAGCGATATGTTTTTGCTGCAAATCTGTGGGTAAGTCTAATAACTTTGTGGATTACTTATAATATAACATTTTTATTGTGTATAACTGTGTGAATATCTGTTTTCAGAAAATAGCGTGTATTAATGAAAAATTATCCTTCTAATGCCATTTCGATGTCTGACCATTTTTCAAGTAATTTTTCATTTTCACTATTGAGTTTAATAAGTTCTTCATTGAATGTGTTTGCTTTTTCGATATCACTGAATACTTCTGGCTTTGTAAGTTCGAGTTCAATTTCATTGATACGCTCTTCGTTTGTTTCGATTTGCGTTTCCAGCTTTTCTTTTTGTCGCTCTAGCTTTCTGATCTCTTTTTGGTTCGCTTTGAATGCGTTATAGTCGTTCTCTTTATTTACGGATTTCGTTTGTTCTTCTGCTTGATGTGCAAGTATGGCCATACGTTCTTCTTCTTTTTCAATGAAGTAAGAATAGTCGCCTAGGAACATACGCCCGCCCTCTTTATCCATATGGAATACTTTCGTTGCGAGTTTGTTGATAAAATAACGGTCGTGACTGACAAAGAGCAATGTTCCTGGGTAATGGATGAGTGCATCTTCCAGTACTTCTTTCGCATCGATGTCTAAATGGTTCGTCGGCTCATCGAGTATGAGCACGTTATGATTTTCAAGGCTAAGCTTTGCGAGCTGGAGTCGAGCTTTTTCGCCACCGGATAAGTCATTGATGATTTTCTTGACATCATCTTGTACGAATAAGAAACGTCCAAGCACAGTTCTGATTTCTTTCTCAGGCATTGCAGGATAGTACTGCCATAATTCTTCCAACACGGTATTGTTCGATGAGAATTCAGCTTGTTTCTGATCGTAATAACCAATCGACAAGTTTGCACCGTAATGAACCTCTCCGGAAAGAGGCTTTAATAATTTAGCAATTGTTTTGATGAGCGTTGTCTTGCCGATGCCATTCGGGCCGATAAATGCGATTGCGTCTTGTTTAGAGACATCAAAGTTGATATTGGTTGCAAGAGGCGTTGAATAGCCGATTGCAAGATCAGTACAACGCAGTACGTCATTTCCTGTTTCTTTATCTATAGTAAAGCGCAGGTTCATTGAGTGGTCGTCTTGTTTTGGCATATCGATCTTTGTCATCTTCTCTAATACTTTGCGGCGGGACTTTGCCATGCCACTCGTCGATGCACGTGTAATATTCTTCTGTACGAATGTTTCTAGTCGTTTGATTTCAGCCT
The DNA here is from genome assembly GCA_019357535.2 of Macrococcus sp. 19Msa1099. Lineage (NCBI taxonomy): Bacteria > Bacillati > Bacillota > Bacilli > Caryophanales > Staphylococcaceae > Macrococcus > Macrococcus psychrotolerans. Next base: position 1,841,008 of record CP079955.1, on the reverse strand, counting down.
GCTGACGCTCATATTCGGCCTGCATCTTATCATAGAATTGATCACGCAGTTCAATAAATTTTGAATAGTTACCGGCATATTTCGTTACTTGTCCGAGCGCGACATCATATACTGTATTCGCAACCTTATCTAAGAAATAACGGTCATGTGAAATAATGACGATGGCACCGTTGTACGTCGTTAAGTAATTTTCCAGCCATGCAGTTGTATCCATATCAAGATGGTTCGTCGGTTCATCAAGTAATAGTAAGTCGGGATTATGAAGTAGCATCTCAGCAAGTGCGAGACGTGTCTTCTGTCCGCCAGAGAAGTTATCTATTTTCTTATGGAAGTCTTCTTCTGTGAAGCTTAATCCTGTTAAGACAGATTTGATCTTCGTTTCATATAAATAACCATCTTGTGATTCGAACTTTTGCTGCAGTCTTTCGTATTCTGCTAATTTCTCTTGATATGCATCACTCTGTGCATCTTCACTCTGTTCACTTAAGTAAGTGGCGATGTTATTTAACTCCTGCTGCATGCGCTCTAAATGTAAGAAGGGTTTCTTCATAGCCTCATAGACTGTACCTTCAGCATTTAAAGTCATCTGCTGTGTTAAGTAACCAACGTTTACATGTTTAGCAATAGACAGATGACCTGAATCGTAGTCTTCAGTTCCAGCAAGAATCTTCATTAATGTCGTCTTTCCGGCACCATTTCTGCCGACAATGGCTATACGGTCATTGGATTTAACTTCAAATTTTACATTTGAGAATATATTTTCACCTGAATAGGATTTTGTTAAATTACTAGCTTGTAATAGTATCACTTTGTTCACCTCTCTTTTATTGTACAGTAGTGTGATATCAGTGGGAATCATTTATCGTTAATTCATAATTTCACATAGTCATTTATTAGTATAGATGTTATAATTATATCGATGTGAAAGTTATCACAAAAAATAGAAACGGGTGAATAGGATGTCGAAGGACCAAATCAAGATTCCTAAAGCCACTTTGAAACGACTTCCTTTATATTATCGTTTTGTTAATACGTTATATAATTCAAATGTTGAACGAGTGAGCAGTAAGGAATTAAGTGAAGGATTACAGATTGATTCTGCAACAATACGCAGAGATTTTTCTTATTTTGGAGAACTTGGCAAGAAAGGATACGGATATAACGTTAAATTCCTGCTAAATTTCTTTAAGACGACGTTACAGCAAGATATGATTACGAAGGTCGCGATTATCGGTGTCGGTAATTTAGGGACAGCACTAGTGAACTACAACTTCTCGATTAATGATAGAATGAAGATAACAGCAGCATTCGATGTGAATGATGAAGCGATTGGTCGTAAGATTGGCAAGATTGAAGTTCAGGATATGAAAGAGTTTGAGAAGGTTGTAGAAGCTACAGGGATTCAAGTCGTTATCTTAACGGTTCCAGGTAGTGTTGCTCAAGACGTCGCAAATAGAGTGACAAAAGCACAAATAAAAGGTATATTAAACTTTACACCAGAACGTTTAAATGTACCGAGCGGAGTACATGTACATCACATTGATCTCGGCGTAGAATTACAATCATTAATTTTCTTTATGAAAAATCATTAGGGGGATAAATATATGTTTTTAGGTTTAGCATTATCAGGACCAGTTGTTATATTTCTAGGAATTATCGCTTTAATTATCTTTGGTCCTAAGAAATTACCAGAGTTTGGTCGTGCCATGGGAACATCTCTTAAAGAATTCAAAGATGCAACAGATGGCATCATGAAGGATCACGAAGATAAAGATAACAAAGATATCAAATAAATTGAAATTTTAAAGCGGCGATGTAGTGCCGCTTTTTGTATGAGGAGGTCAATTCCTTACATGAATAAAGATGATTTAACAGTAGTTGAGCATTTAGAAGAACTGCGTAAACGAATTATGACAGTCTGTTACTTCTTAGTAGCAGGCGTTATCGTCGGATTCTACTTCGGAAAGCCGGTCACAAAGTACTTGACGAAGGATGATGTGCCAAAAGAAATTACTTTACATTACTTTAAAGTAAGTGATCCGCTGACAATTTATATTACAGTGATTATGTTAATTGCACTCATCTTAATCTCGCCTGTTATTCTGTATCAAATATGGGCGTTTATCTCACCCGGACTGCATCCCAAAGAAAGAAGCGCTACGTTAGCATATATTCCGATCAGTATTATATTATTTCTTGCTGGGCTATTGTTCAGTTATTATTTAGTATTTCCTTACCTCATCTTCTTTACGTTAGGGCTCGCAAGCGAGATTGGTGTCAACCAGATGATTGGTGTAAGAGAGTACTTTAACGAAATGCTGCGCTTTACGCTGCCTTTCGGGTTTGTCTTTCAGTTACCGATTCTTTTACTGTTCTTAACACGACTTGGTATCGTCACACCGATGTTCTTAAGTAAGAACCGTAAGTATGCTTATTTTATTTTATTTGTCTTTGCCGCATTAATTGCACCTGCTGACTTTATGACGTATTTAATGTTCGCTGTGCCGATGTTACTGCTGTATGAAGTGAGTATCCAAATAAGCAAGATCGGCTATAGACAATATTTAAAAGGTGAACAGAAACTGATTGAAGAAGAACTTGAGAAGTAGTGACAAAGCTACTTCTTTTTTTATATTTTCTGATAGAATATAAGTAATATATTTCAAGGAGAATTATGATGAAGGAATCCCAGATAGTGCCATTAACAGAGCAGGAATTAGAGGAACTTGAAGCGCAAGTCGGCAGCAAGTTAGATGTGTATCCATCACAATTGAATTATAATATTGCTGACCATGGATTCGATTATCAGCCCGTCACCTTTATGCTGGATGAACAAGACCGTTGCCTATTAATCGGCAGAATTGGTGATGTACTTGCTACACCAAGGATTGTGTCAATCGAGGACGGACAGCTAAGACAACGGCCACTGCTTTCTTCTAGTAGGCAAGGCAAACTTGAAACAGCAGAAGGTTACGCCACAAGGAAGAATGTTCGCCTGCATCCTTATGAAGGCAATAATTATGAACTTGTCGCTGAGATTATAGAGAATAATGCCTTAGAATATATACTTGAATTACGTGTTTCAAGAAAAGAGCGCACGGTATTGATCTATGACACAGAGAAAAGAATATTTACTGTGGATCGTTCGGATAGTGGTTTGATTGATGAACCCTATACAAAGTTTATTACGTTGCACGAACCATTGACAAAGTTACACTGCATTGTTCATAAACAGACGATAGAGATATTTATCAATGATGGAGAAGCAGTAATGTCCACGCGTATTAATACATCAGAATCAGCAGATGGCATTAGAACATCGGCGGTTCATGGGGATGTTTATTTGAAGCTATGGAAGTATGATTTAAAGGATGCATAAAAACATCCACAAATTTTAGAAAATTTTTGTTTTAATTGTTTTCAGCAAATAGTATATTTATACTGAAGTGAAGCTAGCGAATTGAAATTAAATAGGGCATAACATTAATTGAATAAGATGTAAGGAGCTGAAATTATGTATTCAGTATTAGGTCAAATTACAAAGATGTACGATAGCTTTACACCAGTTGAAAAAAGGATTGCCGACGTTGTCATTGAGTACCCTGAAAAGGTGGTCAACTTACCAATCAAAGAAATTGCACATCTTTCAAATACAAGTGAAGCAGCCATTGTACGCTTCAGTAAGCGTCTTGGATTATCTGGGATTAAAGTGGTTAAGGTGGAGCTCGCACGTGAACTTCACACAATTGCAGATAAAAAGGTACCGACGAAGATTGAATTAACAGACGATGAAGAAGTAATGAAAGAGAAAGTCTTCAACAATACAATTCAAGCACTTTATAATACAGAGAAGGTCATTTCTGCTAAAGTGATTGATGAAGCGGCCCAGGCAATTACAAGTGCAAAACGCGTTATGATCTTTGGCGTCGGGAACTCAAGAGTTGTTGCGACAGATTTGCATGTAAAGCTGATGAATATTGATCAGTCTGCAATTCTGGCAACAGATCTTTTATCTGCGATTACATTATTAGGACACTATGAAGCAGGAGATGTATTATTCATTACATCTGAAACAAGTAAGAATAAGGTTATTACAGATATTTGTAAATATGCAAAAGAGAAAGGGATTAAGATTATATTATTAACACAAAAGTTCTCATCTCCTGCTATTCGTATGGCGGATATTGTACTTGCGATGGCGAAAGAAGAAAATGAAATCAATTTAGGATATATGACAGTACGTACAGCACAACTTACAATTGTGGACGTACTTTATTTAAGAGTTTGTGCGTATTTAAAGGATACAGTATTATCTAATATGCAGAATTTAAATGAAACACGTAAAATTACGCACGAACAAGAGAACTTATAATATAAAAAGCTGCATGTATGTACCGAATTATCGGTGCTATACCTGCAGCTTTTTATAGATGCTTTTATTTTTTTGATGAAACGGTCCTCATTCTTCTCATAGTGCCTAAAAAGCTTGCTATATTTTTCTTAAATAATCCCATAGTTACACTTCTAATTTTTTGTCATTATTCTAATTCCAATGCCGCTAGGGTCATATATAATATTTGAATTCTCGTCTTTTGACTGAGTTAATCCTTTTTCTGATAATGTTTCTAAAAAGTGCTGGAGGTCTTCTTCGTTCGGGATATTCAGATCAAATTTCCTTAATCCTGGATAGTCAAGACGTGCGCGCTCGGTCTGATGTTGCCATGTATTTAATCCGAGATGATGATGATACCCGGCTGTTGCCATAAATGCCGCCTGACTACCATAGCGAGTCATTACATCTAATCCAAACAATTCATTATAAAATGCAATGGACTGATTTAAATCAATGACTGATAGATGCATATGTCCGATGATTGTGTCCTTCGGCATACCATCGAATGGACGGTTATGATTCGCTTCAATAACAGCTGCATAATCCATCTCAGATGTACCCATGACGATATCACCATTTGGTTCAAACTGCCATTCATTGCTTGGCACATCTCTGTAAATCTCTATCCCATTACCTTCCGGGTCCTGCAAATAGATGGCTTCTGAAACATCATGATTGCTCGCACCTGCTAACGGATATTCAGTCTTAATGAGGTGGTAGAAAATATTGCCGAGCGCAGCACGAGAAGGAACTAATAGTGCAAAGTGAAACAGCCCTGCAGTTTGAACACGCGCATGATTCGTCTGATATAAGTAGATTAGAACGCTATCATTAACCCCAAGTGCTGAAAATGAAGGGGTATGCTCGATAATATCCAGACCTAATATTTCATGATAAAACTTTACGCTGTTATCCATAAAGTTAACGTTAAGATGTACAGCACCAATATGTGTGTCTTTCGAAAAGAATTGTTTCTCCATTATTATCCCTCTTTACAATGTATTATATATATTTTATATTTGATATATTAATTATACTAAAATTTGTTAGAATTGCAAAACATTCATTTCTGGCATTAGATTTTGATATGTTTCATTTATATATGAAATGTTAAATGTGTGTAACAATGCATCCTCATCATAGAAAAAGTGTACATTCTCCATTATAATTAATCTAAGTGGAAATTGGAGGAATTAAAAATGCACAAATTTAAGGTGAAAGCTGTTGCGGCATTGGTATGTACGTTCGGTTTAACGTCGTACCATGCAGCGCTGACTGAAGCAGCAGATAACTCAGTGACAGTAGAACAGCCATCAAGTGAGCAAGTAGAATCTATAAATACCGAATCTTCATTGAAATCGACTGAAGACAAAAGTTCAGAAAGCCCGGTAATTGAAATCTTGTCTACTGAAATTATCAAGGATGATGAGACGACAGAAATGCCAACAACAGAGGCACCAACAACAGAAGCACCAACAACAGAAGCAATGACCACAGTATTACCATCCAAAGAACAGACATTAACGACAGAATTACCTTCAGTTGAAGTCGATCAACCGACTGAACGCCTAACAGCAGAATATCCCGTTACAGAACATCCAACAGCAGAACATCCAACAACAGAGGATCCAGCAATCCAAGAACCGATAGAATCACCTACAGGTGAAGAGTTTACAGATTCAGTAATAACGCCTCCACAAGATAGTGATAATCAATCGGTGAGAGAGAAGTCACCTTTAAATGAACCGTCAGCAGGCACAGTTGATATTCCTGAGTTGCCTGATACTCCGGTGAGTCCAGTAGAACCTAGTGATAGTGAGCCGGAACATCCTTCTCTTGAAGAAGATGATGATTTGCTTGGCATTAATCCGGGAAAGTTTAAACCAACAGATGGCGAAGCGTATTATGCAGTGCTTGATAAACAAGTGTGTGACCTCGTGACACGTGAAATTGGTAAATCTAAAAAAAACCATCAAGACGAGGATTCAAAAACGACTTCAAAGCAAAAACAAAAAGTAAAAAAGCATTCTGAGCTGCCCGATACAGGTGAAAATGTCTTCATGTATGTATTAGCATCTGTGAGTTTGTTGTTATCAGGATTAATCTTATTAAGAAGATTATAACGTATCACAATGAAATAATATCCCCATCGATACAATATATCGATGGGGATATCTTTATAGTGAACTAAAAATTGCTCGTATCGATTTCATCAAGATAATCTTCAAGGAAAGTCATCGTATCTTCTAATGCACCATCTTGGAATGGAGAGCGTAAGTTTGCCGCTTCAACAATTTTATTGAATGGTAATGACCCACCAATATCACAGATGTGCAGATAATCTTTCCATGCCTCTTCAAAATCCTCTGTTGAACGTTTGAAGAACTGGAAGGCACAAACTTGTGCAAGCGTGTAGTCAATATAATAGAACGGCGACCCAAAGATATGACCTTGACGATGCCAGAATGCACCGCTTTCTAAAGACGCGATTCCGTCATGATCTTTATGCGGCAGATACTTCTGTTCAAGCTTCGTCCATTCAGCACGACGTTCTTGCGGCGTTAATTCAGGATGCTCATAGACGATATGCTGAAATTCATCAACGGCCACACCATAGGGTAAGAACTTGATGGCATCCCCGATATGTTTATATTTGAACTTATCTGGGTTGTTAAAGAAGAGATCCATCCATTTATATGTGAAGAACTCCATACTCATTGAATGAATTTCACATGATTCGTGCGTCGGCCATAAATAGTCCGGAATTAAGTCCTGTGAACGGTGTACTTGAAATGCATGCCCAGCTTCATGTGTAAGTACGGTAATATCATGATCTGTTCCATTAAAGTTAGAGAAGATAAACGGCGATTTATAGTCTTGGATAAACGTACAGTAACCTCCAGCCTCTTTCCCTTTCTTCGCTTCTGCATCAAACAGTTCGCGGTCCATCATGAACTGGTAGAATTCATCTGTTTCTGCACTGAGCTCTTTATACATTTTACGACCGTTCTCTAAGATTGTTTTCCCATCATCTTTTGGTTTCTCGTTCCCTGATAAGAACACAATGTTCTCATCGTATGGCTTTAAGCTATCCCATCCATTACGCTTCATTTGAGACTGATACAAACTTTGTGCAACTGGGACAACATGCTTATGAATCTGATCACGATATCTCTTTACCATGTCGGGTGTGTAATCCACTCGGTTCATACGCACATAACCAAGTTCGATAAAGTTTTTAAAGCCCAGTTTCGTTGCGATTTCATGACGTACTTTAACGAGTCGATCATAGATTGCATCGTACTGCTCTAACTGCGCAGCACGATATTCTTCCATTGCAAGTTTCGCTTCCTTACGTACGGATCTGTCTGCAGAATCGAGAAATTGTCCCATCTGAGCGAACGTGTATGTTTCACCTTTAAATTCAATTTCTGCTGAAGCAACGAGCTTACTATATTCAGATGAGATTTTATTTTCTTTGTTCAAGAGATCCTTGATTGAATCATCGTACTGTTTCACGAACAGCTCAGCAAGATCAAACAGCTGGTCACCATAGGTTTCACGCAATTCATCTTTAAATTTACTGTTTGCAAGTGCATTATAGAACTTGGATTCAATCTGAACGACTTCTCCACCATGTGCATCCAGATAATCTCGCTCTTCAGAATAAAATGCATCATTTGTATTAATTGAAGCACGCACGTAAGCAAGATTCATTGCAGTATCAAGATGCTTTCTTACTACGTTAATCTCATCAATCAGCTTTATTTGTGCTTCAGCAGATGATGCTGCTTCAAACTGTTCAAGTAACTGATCGATAGATTGGTCAACTGCATGCAAGTCAGGTCGCTCATATTTATAGTTTTGGAATGTTGTCATATAGCTGCTCCTCATTGTCTAATTTTTCTTACTATTCTAATAATACTTCAATAATCGAAATAATGAAATACAAAAATTCTTAAAAATCTGTTATTTAATAGTATAATTAAATTAATACGCTGAGGAGGGGTCATATGACGAAAATAGATAAACAGTTACAGCTTACGACAGCAGAGCTCGTAAGAAAGACACATGAAGCAGGCATTCCGGTTATGATTGTATTTGAGGGGATACCAGCTTCAGGAAAGTCACGACTATCTAACGAACTCTTGCTGACGCTTGATGCAAAATATACAAACTTCTATGCGACGAAACGTCCGGATGAAGAGTTATTACGCTATCCATTCCTGTACCCATATTGGAACAACATTCCGAAAAAAGGCGGGGTAACGCTGTTCTTTAGGAGTTGGTATGCCCAGAAACTTGATTTTGAAGAGCATGGCTATAAGAAAGATATCATTAAAGATTATGATTTATTAACGCAGGAAATTAAAGGGTTTGAATCGATGTTGTCAGATGATGGCTATGTGATTATTAAATTTTATCTATCAGTAAATGAACAAAAGCGTCAGGAGCATATAGAGCAGACGAAGAAGAATCCATTGACACGCTGGAAAGCTCAGGAATATGAAACGAGTATTCCGACCAAAGTCTACCAGGACGGTATGATTGATTTGATGAAAGCGACAGAAGAGATTGCACCATGGACACATATCGACTATACAGAACGTGGTAAAGCAGTCAATGAAATGTACGAAGTCATCATTAAGCGACTTGAAAAAGCGCTGAAAGCTAAAGAGAAATCTAAGCAAGATGAACGAGACGGCGCCTTTACAGAAGACTTCTCAACAGACATGTTCGAGGATACGTCGGATGATATGTCTAAAGCAGAATATAAAGAACTATTACCGAAATTACAGGCGCGTATCCGTGAACTTCAATATGCACTGTATGAACGTAAAATTCCTCTGATGCTCGTATATGAAGGCATGGACGCTGCAGGTAAGGGCGGTAATATTAAACGTGTCCGTGAAAGTCTGGATCCAACAGGATACGAAGTGAATGCCATCAGTGCACCAACTGAAACAGAACTGAGCTATCACTATTTATGGCGCTTTGCGACAGATGTGCCGAGAAGCGGGCATATCGAAATCTTCGACCGCAGCTGGTATGGACGTGTACTCGTTGAACGTGTGGAAGGCTTCGCAACGAATAAAGAATGGCAGCGCGCATACGATGAGATTAATAAATTTGAGAAAGCATTGACGATAGAAGGTGCCATTGTGATTAAGTTCTTCCTTGTTCTGGATAAAGATGAACAGTTGAAACGCTTTGAAGAACGACAAGTTACCCCTGAGAAGCAATGGAAGATAACAGATGAAGACTGGCGTAACCGTGAGAAGTGGGACCTATATCTTGAAGCAAGTAAAGATATGATTGATAATACGACAACCGAACATGCACCGTGGGTAATTATCCCGGCAAACAACAAACGAGCCGCACGAATTAAAGCACTGAAAACCATCATCTCCGTATGTGAAGAACGACTGTGGAATGTGAAGAAGCTTTGGTAGTAAAAGGACGTGACACGCGCGTCCTGACCCAAAGCATAATGTGAACAACGCAAAGAAAAAGTTCTTTGTTTTCTGTGTTGTTTGCATTATGCCGAAAGGGTCAGCGAGTGGAACGCCGTAAAAAGGACGTGACACGCGTTTAGCCACGAACAAAATCCTAAAAAATAAGCTTGAGACATTTGTCTCAAGCTTATTTTAGTTAAATAAATGCCATATAAAGTTTGTCTGCTCTAATTGTTTCTGTGCTTCAATCACTTTATCAGCGAATACAACTTGCATTAAGACGACGAATCCATTCATCAGCATATGTGCTGCGATTGGCACGATGATACGATTCGATAATACATATAAACCACTGAATACGACTGACATGCCCATGTAAATGAGTGTATGATTGAAATCACTGTGTGCTGCTGAGAAGATAAAGCCGCTGATGAGTACGCTGATTGTAAAAGCAACGGCGCGGTTTCCTTTAATTAGTTCATAAAGCTCCCCGAATATAACTTTTCTGAATACGAATTCTTCCAATATCGGTCCGACAATTGCAATCAGTATAATGAATATAGGAGCTTGTTTCGCGATACCCATAATCTGCGTCGTATTCTGACTTTCCATAGGTTGATTTAATATATATGTATTGACCATGCCGAGCATCATCTGCGTAAATAATGAAATGAATAATCCTCCGATGATTAACCCGATTGTTGATAACGTATCAGTCTTAACTGAACGTTCAAGGTGTGTCTTATTTTTGATTTTCGTATTGATATAGATAACAAGAATACTTGCTACGACAAATGACCCGACGTAATATGGGATGGATTTTAAGAACGCTGCATCGTTATCAAGCCCTTGCTTAAGAAAGATACTGGTCGGTATTAATACGAATAATTGTGATCCGATATAAAGTAATACGGTAAGGATGTTAATCCATTTTCTATTATGCTTCACTTTAAAACTCCTCTAATAAATAATATCCTTATTCATTGTACCGTAACTATCCATTAATTAGAAAGCAATAAGAAAGCAATCAAATATTATTAATAAAAATAAAGTAAAATGTTTGCAATTTTGACCTTCTTTGATTATTATGAAATTATATTAGCACTACATATAAGAGAGTGCTAAAAAATCATTAATGTGATTATAAGGAGGAAAAAATCGTGTTAAAACCATATGGAAATCGTGTTGTAATTCAAAAGACTGAAAGAGAGACAACGACAGCAAGTGGAATCGTCTTAACAGATTCTGCGAAAGAGAAGACAAATGAAGGGACTGTAGTTGCAGTAGGTACAGGACGCATCCTGAATAATGGTGAACGCGTTGAGATTGGTGTTAGCGTTGGTGACCGTGTCGTGTATGAGCCATTCGGCGGTACTGAAGTTAAGACTGGTGATGAATCTTATATCGTATTAAAAGAAGAAGATATTATTGCAATAGTAGAATAGCAGATAGAAGTATAGAAGATATAATTCACAAATTTATTAATAAATGGAGGAATTAACTAATGGTTAAAGAGATTAAGTTTTCTGAAGATGCAAGACGAGCAATGCTTGCAGGTGTAGATAAATTAGCAGACGCAGTTAAAGTAACACTTGGACCTAAAGGACGTAACGTTGTATTAGATAAGAAGTTTGTTGCACCTTTAATTACAAATGATGGTGTAACAATTGCGAAAGAAATTGAATTAGAAGATCCTTATGAGAACATGGGTGCAAAACTTGTTGCTGAAGTAGCGAACAAGACAAATGAAATTGCTGGTGACGGTACGACAACTGCAACGGTACTCGCACAAGCCATGATTCAAGAAGGTCTGAAGAACGTAACGAGTGGCGCTAACCCAGTTGGTATTCGTCAAGGTATCGATAAAGCAGTAGCAGTAGCACTAGAAGAACTTGCAGCAATCTCTAAAGCAGTATCAAGCAAAGAAGAAATCGCGCAAGTAGGTAGCATCTCAGCAGCTGACGAAGAAATCGGTCAGTTCATCTCTGAAGCGATGGAGAAAGTCGGTAACGACGGTGTCATCACAATCGAAGAATCTAAAGGATTCAAGACTGAACTTGAAGTCGTTGAAGGTATGCAGTTCGATCGTGGCTATGCTTCACCTTATATGGTAACAGATTCAGATAAGATGATTGCAGACTTAGAGAATCCTTACATCTTAATTACAGATAAGAAGATCTCTTCATTCCAGGACATCTTACCGATCTTAGAACAAGTCGTTCAAACATCACGTCCAATCTTAATCGTAGCTGAAGACGTTGATGGCGACGCACTGACAAACATCGTATTGAACCGTCTACGCGGAACATTCACTGCAGTAGCAGTTAAAGCACCAGGATTTGGTGACCGTCGTAAAGCGATGTTAGAAGACTTAGCGATTCTTACAGGTGGACAAGTGATTACTGACGACCTTGGATTAGAATTAAAAGACACAACAGTAGAAATGTTAGGTAACGCTAGTAAAGTTCATGTAACGAAAGATAACACAACAATCGTTGAAGGACGCGGCGATGCTTCAAACATCGATGCACGTGTTGGACAATTAAAAGCTCAAATCGAAGAAACAACTTCTGAATTCGATAAAGAGAAGTTACAAGAACGTTTAGCGAAGCTAGCAGGTGGTGTTGCAGTGATTAAAGTCGGTGCTGCAACTGAAACAGAACTTAAAGAACGCAAATTACGTATCGAAGATGCATTAAACTCTACACGCGCAGCAGTAGAAGAAGGTATCGTTGCAGGTGGAGGAACAGCATTAGTATCTATCTACAACAAGGTTGCAGCAGTTGAAGCAACAGGCGACGTTGCGACAGGTGTGAAGATCGTACTGAAAGCACTTGAAGCACCAATCCGTCAAATCGCTGAGAATGCAGGACTTGAAGGCTCAGTGATTGTTGAGAAGATTAAACACGCTGAAACAGGTGTCGGCTATAACGCTGCAACGGATGAGTGGGTAAACATGATCGACGCAGGTATCGTTGACCCAACAAAAGTAACGCGCTCAGCATTACAAAACGCAGCAAGTGTTGCGGCAATGTTCTTAACAACTGAGGCAGTAGTAGCAGAAATGCCAGAAGATAACCCAGCACCAGACATGGGAATGGGCGGCATGCCAGGAATGATGTAATTTAAAATATACCGATCATCAGAAATGAAGTGCACCCCTAAAGTTGAACCTTAAAATTCAACTTTAGGGGTGTTTATTTTGAATAAAAAGCATGATCTTGATTTTAAATTAAAACTAATCAAAGAATATAAAGAAGGAAATATTGGTTATGATTCATTAAGTAACAAATATGATATCGATCCTTCACAACTAAAAACATGGACTTACCAATTTGATACCTTCGGTATTGACGGTCTTATATCCAGTATGACCAGAAAGAAATATTCAACAGATGAAAAATTAAGAATCATTCAGTATAGAATTACTAATCAACTTTCATATAAAGAAACTGCTAGAATCTTTGATATTACTAATCCTACTTTAATAGCTCAGTGGCAGATGAAATACAATCAATATGGTATCCTAGGTTTAGAATCAAAACCGAAGGGTCGTGCGTCTAAAACTATGAAAAATAAAAAGGTTGATAACACTAGTTTAAACGAAAGTGAACGACAAGAATTAATACGCTTACGTGAGGAAAACAGGAGATTAGAAATCGCAATTGCTCTCGAAAAAAAGTTACAATCCTTAGCTCGAAAAAATCAAACAAAGAAATAGTAGCTGCTATTATTGAGTTAAGGAATGAATCTAACTATAAGTTAAAAGAAATATTATCAGTAGCTATGATAGCGAAAAGTGTATACCATTATTGGAAATTACGACTTAGTGTCACTAAACATAAAGACAATTATTTAATTACTTTGATTAAAGAAATCATTAACAAACATAAAAATAGGATAGGTTATCGTACAGTAACCGACGAACTAAGAGAGTTAGGTTTTGTAGTTAACCATAAAAAAGTTCTTAGAATAATGAGAGAAAATAATTTACTTTGTACAAAGTTTAAGCATAGAAATAGAACATATAAGTCGTACAAAGGGAAAGTTGGCAAAACAGCTAAGAATAAATTGAATCGCAGATTCGTAACTAATCGCCCATATCAAAAATTACTTACTGATGTAACACAATTCAACATTAAAAATGGAACTAAGCTATATCTGTCAACAATTTTTGATGTATGTTCGAAAGAGATTATTTCTTATTCAATTAGTAAGCGTCCAACATTGGAATTCGTTATGGAATCATTGTTAAAAGCAATTAATGTAATTCCAGACCTTCCCTATAGAACTACAATCCATTCCGATCAAGGGTGGCAATATCAGCATAAATCTTGGGTACAATCTTTGAAAAAGAATAGAATTATTCAAAGCATGTCTAGAAAAGGTAATTGTCTTGATAATTCTCCGATGGAGAATTTCTTTGGTATTTTAAAACAAGAAATGTTTTATGGAGAAACATTTGATTCTTATGATGAACTAGAAGAGGAGATTATTGACTATATGGAGTATTATAATTTAGTCAGAAAGAAGAGAAAATTAAAAAGCAAGACTCCTGTAGAATACAGAAATCTTGCTTTAATGAAAGTAGCTTAATAAAAAGTTCAACTTTTTGGGTTCACTACAAAATGATGGTCGGTTTTTTTGTTTATGGATAGTGGTTCAAGTTGGCTCGTAAAAAATAAACATGAGCCAAGATGCCCCTAAGACCAGAGTAGAGCTGCTCAAGTTGGCTCATAAAATAAAAACATGAGCCAAGGTATCCCTGAGACCAGAGTAATGTTAATCAAGTTGGCTCATAAAATAAAAACATGAGCCAAGTCAATCAACATCTTCCTCGCTCAAAGCTACTTCCTCAGACAACAGCCTAATCATTTGAACATGTACTTAAAAAATGTACAATTTTCGTTGACAATTTTATTTATCATCTTTACAATTGAGAAGAATTATCAATGATAATAATTCTCAATTACAGGAGGTTAAGGAATGAAAAAGTTATACATATTATTCATCGCATTTATCACATTACTTGCTGCATGTGGTAATCCATCTGCATCAAAGGAAGAGAAGAAAGACGGTTCAAAGGATACAGTTTCTGTTAAACATGCTATGGGTACAACTGAAGTACCAAAAGATCCGAAGCGTGTTGTCGTGTTAACGAACGAAGGTACTGAAGCGCTTATTGCATTAGGTGTAAAACCTGTCGGAGCAGCAAATTCTTACGCTGGAGATCCATGGTATGATCACTTAAAGGATAAATATAAAGGTATCGAACCAGTCGGTAATGAAAGTGAAATCAATATTGAGCGTATTGTTAAGCTAAAACCAGACTTAATTATCGGAAACAAATTCAGACAAGAAGCACAATATAAAAAGTTATCAGCGATTGCACCAACTGTATTCTCTGAAGAGTTACGTGGTGACTGGAAAGAGAACTTCAAATTATACGCGAAAGCTGTAAACAAAGAAGATAAAGGGAAAGAAGTATTAGCTGATTACACGAAACATGTTGATAAAACACGCGAAGCTTTAGGAGACAAGATTAATTCAGAAATCTCAATGGTTCGTTTCATGCCGGGTGACGTAAGAATTTACCATAAAGATACATTCTCTGGTGTTATTTTAGATGAAGTAGGTTTAAAGCGTCCTAAAGGTCAGGATAAAGATGATTTTGCAGAAAAAGGTTTAACGAAAGAGCGTATTAGCGCAATGGATGGCGATTACTTATTCTACTTCACATTCAATACACCGAAAGAAGATGTTACAGCTGTAGAGAAAGAATGGGTTAATGATCCTGCATTCAAAGCATTAAAGGCTTCAAAACAAAACCATGCAATGAAAGTTGACGACTCAATCTGGAACACTTCAGGTGGTGTATTATCAGCACATATGATGCTTGATGATTTAAAGGACAAAATTTTAAGTGCAAAGTAATGGCATAAAGTTAGTTTTACTTTCATTGCTGTTAATTGTCAGTATGATATGCAGTTTAATGTTTGGTTATAAAGTTTTTACTGTGTCAGATGTGTTTCATGCATTATTTCAAAACCAGCACATCGACGATCACAATATTCTAATGAACTTAAGATTGCCAAGAACACTTCTTGCAGCACTGATCGGGTTGATGCTCGGGATAAGTGGTGTACTCATTCAGACCGTGACGCGTAATCCGTTTGCGAGTCCGGGGATTATGGGTGTTAATAGTGGTGCGAGTTTATTCGTTGTTACTGCAATCGTCATATTTAATATTAATGGAACATTTCAATTAAGTGTTATCGCATTTATCGGTGCATGTGTTGTTGCTGCGATGATTGTCGGAGCAACGACATTACCGGTAAGACCATTATCAATAATGGAACTAACGTTGTTTGGTGCAAGTATTAGTGCTTTTTGTATGGCAGTAACACAAGGGTTACTCATTTACAATGAATCAGCGATTGAACAAGTAATCTACTGGTTAAGTGGTGCAGTTAGCAATAAGAAATTATCGATACTCACACATTTATGGCCTTTTATTGTTATTGGAATAACGCTCACGATTTATAACATTAAAAATTTGAATGTTTATTATCTGGACGATACGGCATTAAAGTCGGTCGGTGGGAATATACTGCGTATTAAGTTTATTACTATGCTGAGTGTTGCTTTACTCAGTGGTGCATCTGTTGCAATTGCAGGTCCGATTGCATTTATTGGTCTGATTACACCCCACATTACGAAAATGATGGTTTCAAGTCATAATCATATTGTGCTGTTACCAGCTGCAGGACTGATCGGTGCAGTACTACTCGTTACAAGTGATATACTGAGCCGTTATCTGTTATTTCCTCAGGAGATACCGGTTGGAATTGCAACAGCGATGATAGGTTCACCGATATTCTTCTATTTGATTCTTAAGCGTAAGGAGCAGATGTCATGAAATATATCGTGAATATTATATTGCTGCTGCTTGTAATGATGATAGGACTAATGTTTGGTGATGGTTTCATTCATCCGGTTGAAATTGTAAAAAGTTTTGCGGGTCAGAGTGATACGTATACGAATTTAATTATTCGCTCGCTGCGTTTACCGAGAGTACTGCTTGCTATAATAGCAGGTGCGGCGCTTGGTGTAGCCGGATGTTTGCTGCAGCGAATTACTAAAAATGAACTGGCTTCACCTGACGTTATCGGGATTTCACAAGGAGCGGTCGTCGGTAGTTTATTCTTCTTGATTATACTGACAACTGCGACAGAACAATTACTATTTCCGATAGCGTTTCAAAGTATCGCATCTATTGTCGGTGCAATTCTCGTCACATTCGTGTTATATCACTTCGCATTAAAGTGCACGTTCTTAAAGGAACGTCTTATACTGCTTGGTATCTGCATGAATATCTTCTTTCAGGGGATAATAATGTTTCTCATTATGTCTTCTAATAAAAGAAGTGCGCAGGCTCAAATATGGATTACAGGTTCCGTACATCTTGCTGAATATTATCAAGTTATTGTCATAACGCTGATCATCATCATCGTTATGATTGTGATGGCATATTATACGAGGCATCTGGATATTCATCAGTTAGGTTACAGCATGTCACATGGATTAGGATTAAGTTATCAAAGCATGACAATATTAACGCTTGTTTGTGTCAGTATCCTTACGGCAATAAGTGTAAGCTTCGTAGGTGGTATTCAGTTTGTTGGTTTAATCGCACCACACATCGCGAAAAAAATAAAGCATCATTCATTTACGCAGTTTGTATTTACGAGTGGTGTCATCGGTGGTGTGATTTTACTGTTAAGTGACTTGATAGGTAGAACAATATTTTTACCAGTTGAAATTCCAGCAGGTGTATTCACTGCTCTTATCGGTGCACCATTCTTTATATATTTGTTGTTTAGTAAACGATTTAAGCAACGTTAATTGATAGATTGGAATCCGGCACAATGACAAGAAAATGATTTTATGATTTTCTTGTCTTGTGCTGGATTCTTTTATTTTTCATTTACAAAAAAAGGAGTTTATTTATGCATTTAATTCCGGAAACATTAAAAAATAAAGCATTGCATTACTTTAAACATTTGGATGAACAGACATTAAAGAAATATTACTCGGAAGCTGAGCGAGAGATCAATGGTCGAATTCAAGCATGCAGTATTGTTGAACGCATTGAAACAGAAGACTTTGGAGAGATTGAAAAAGAAATTACAGATTCAATACATAATTTGACGTTAAGTTTGATTCAATACGAAGAAGACAGACAGCAATTTGGTGGACAATTTAAAAATATATTCGAATTTGCGCATCATTTTAATGTGAAAGCAACGATATTCGAACAATGTGTTACGTTAGGACATCCTTTTCATCCTATGACGAAAACAAAACTTGGATTAACTTATGAATCAGTACTCCGTTATGCACCAGAATTCAGAAATTGCGTAAAAATTATACCTCTGATTATCGATAAGTCATTAGCAGGACACTTCGGAACTGTACAACTCCCAGTTAGCTATATGGAACAGATTTACGAAATAGCAGCACAATATAATATAAAGCACCCAGAGATTATATTCATTCATGAATGGCAGCTTAACCATTACTTCAACGAACATACCTCGTTATTAAATAGCAAAACATGTATCCCGATTGAAAGTTTATCAGTAACGGGCTATCCGTTGTTATCATTTCGAACGTTATACGTACCAATGTTCAAGTGTGTCATTAAAGCTGCTGTAAATGCACAGGCGACAAGCGCAGTGCGTAACGTATCCCCAGCATCAATTCATAACGGTGTATTACTTGGGAAATATGTCAGCAAATTGTACGAGCAATATGATGGATGTTTTATACAGCAGGATCTGGGCGGTACTTATTTGGAGCAATCACCACACGAAAATAAATTAAGTTATATGATGAGAGAAACCATTTCTTATGAAAATCATCAGTATGCGGTTGTTTGTGCAAGCTTAATTTCAAAGAGCTTTATTACTGATCAGGCAATTGTGATTGAGGCGATTGATATTATAAGGCATCATCAGCGTATTTCACGTGAAGCGGCAGCAATGATATTCTTCGAAAAGTACACGCACATACTACTTAAAGCAACTTATCGACTCATGCTCGAACATCAGATCAGTCTGGAAGCGCATATGCAGAATAGTTCTATCGTTTTAGAATACGGTGTGCCGAAAGCGATATATATTCGTGACTTTGGAGGTATTAGAATATCCGATGATTCGGTTCATATTGATAAGCGTACAGGATTATTTACTAATGATTTTGAAGATTTACTTTCAGTATTCACACATGCAGTACTATACAATCATCTGTTCCAGCTCATAAAACCTTTATCAACTTTCGCAAATGAACAAAAACTCTATGACACTATCTATCAGGAGATTGCCACGATTAACGACACTTATAAGCCACCTGTGAATGTTCTGAAACAAAGAAAACTTAAAGTGAAATCACTACTTAAAATGCGTCTGTACGGAGATAGTTATGATTATAAATATTCAGAAATAAAGAATCCTTTAATGAAGGAGGACTTTCGATGTGGGAAAGCATAGTACAATCTCATAGCAATGAAATAGGTTCTAAAATTATACATGATATACAGCGTGCAAAACATTTAACGATGGATAAGATTATCCGTGCAATTATAGAAGAACAAATTCACCCGTTTACACTCGTTTCAAATCATGAGGACAAAGCTGCATTTATGACCAGTGATGCTTTCTTTTATTATGATAAAGTGACAGGAAGTGTAACTGTTAATGACGAAACAATTACTGATCCGCTTGAATTTCTGAAATGGTGTGCTGCGCAATCAACAGCTTATGACTATACCTCATTTATAGCAGAGATTGAAAATCATCTCATTAACCAGTCATTAAGTTTCATTCATTGCGCACATATAGAAAAGGCGGATCATCCTCTTTTAAAAGGAGAACAATGGGTCGTTACAGGTCACAATATTCATCCTTGTGCAAAGACGAAACTCGGCATGTCATATGAAGCGGTCATGCGTTATGCGCCTGAGTATAATCATACATTTGAATTGAACTGGATACTCGTTAAAAAGGACATACTGTTCAATAATTTAGAAGATGATCAAATAGAGCAGTTGATTGCATTCAGTGGGTATCAGAATGCTATCGACGATGCATATCATTTGATCCCTGTACATCCGTATCAATATGAGCATATATTGCCGGAAGTGTACAAAGAAGAGATTGCAGCACAAGATATTATTATGCTTGATTACGAAGGTGGACGCGTGAAAAGTACATCATCATTCAGGACGGTATGCCCAATTGATGCACGTTATCCGATTGTGAAGTTACCTGTTCATTCACAGATGACATCAACGATTCGTTCCATCAGTAACAATAGTGTCATCAACAGTAAAGCGATTAGCGACTATTTTAAGTGGATATATGAGAGTGATGATGCACTTGCGCAGTTGAGTACGCCGATAATGGAATATGGTGGTATGACATATGAACATGAAAGTGAAGCGAAACAACGTAATTTATCCTTCATATTAAGAGAGAACAGTACTCAGGAATTCAAACAGTATGATGATGTATTCGCTGCGACTTGTCTGTTTGAGCGTGATGAGACAGACGATAAAATTTATAAGCGCTTAATCTATCAGTCCAATCAAAGTGCTTCAGCATGGTTTTATCGTTATACGAAATTGCTGCTCCATACGGCGATCCCTTTAATGGCGACGTATGGAATTGGTCTTGAGGCACATATGCAGAATATTTCAATCGCATTTTTAAATGGTAATCCGGTCCATCTATATTATAGAGACTTCGGTGGATTACGAATTGATATATCAAGAACAGCAGGTAAATTACAGTTAAATGAAGGACTAACATGCACGACAACAGAAGGAATGCACGAAAAGGTCGTCAATACGTTGATAGCGAATCATTTAACGACCGTTATCGATCACATCTCACAAGATTATGAACTGCACCCCGATGAACTATGGCGCATTGCAGCAGAATTGCTTATGCATACATTTGAAATGCTGAGTGGTAATGATATTCAGCAGGACTTTGAAAGCTTTACGTCAGCGCATCTCAAACAAAAAGCATTGATGACGATGCGTTTATCGTCCGACAAAAATGATTTATACATCTATAAGGAAAACCCGCTACATGCGCAGTTTATTAAGAAATAATCAGCCGCTGCAGCGTTTTTTCCTAGGACAGCTCATACAGCGGACGAGTGACTGGATTGATATTATTGTACTTAACTGGGCGATACTACAAATAACACATGATCCGATGGCGCTCGCATTGCTGAATATGATGCGCTTATTACCACAATTAATCTTCGCGTTTATTACCGGAAAAGTAGTGGACTGTATGCAGGCCATTAAGCTGATGTATACTGTTCATGCTTGTAACATTTTGCTGACGGTGATACTTTG
This sequence comes from Macrococcus sp. 19Msa1099, assembly GCA_019357535.2. Classification (NCBI taxonomy): domain Bacteria; kingdom Bacillati; phylum Bacillota; class Bacilli; order Caryophanales; family Staphylococcaceae; genus Macrococcus; species Macrococcus psychrotolerans. The sequence goes on along the minus strand of CP079955.1, from coordinate 1,819,728 downwards.
TTTTAGTTTTTATGAACGACAGCTTTATATGATTTATGCGGTTATTGCTGTACGTGCTTACGTTCAGTCAATTGATAATATACAGAGAAATAAAGTATTGCCGAACTTTACAGCAGCAGACAAATTAAAACAAATTATCAGCATGAATGCATTACTCATTAATATAACGCGAATTATCGGTCCGTTCATCGGTGGAATATTGCTCGCGTACACGACATATGAACTATTGCTGCTCATACCAGTATTAAGCAGTGTGTGCGTTATATTACTCAATAAAACATTGCCACACCAAAACGTCCAATATAAGGAGCATAATATTGTGCAATATTTTAAAACACATAAAGTCATCCTGCATATTATGATTACGAGTATGATATCGATGTTTTTCGGCTTTTCCTTCACAATTGTCCTGCCGATTATAGTGAAACAAACATTAAATCAAGGTGCGCTGACGTATGCGGTGTACACAGCGGTACTCGCACTCGGTTCTGTTACCGTACTGATGTGCTTTATGAATCAGCATAAACAGACAACGATATGCGCATTAATTCAGTGGTCGGTACTCTTTTCACTGTCCATTGTGATGATGCTGGTGCAGCACACCTATATATTTATGATTGCAATTTTTATTATGGGATTTGCATCGCAAGGATTCAGAACGACGCACCGCGTTTTAGTGCAGCAATATACTGAAGAACAATATAAAGGAACAGTACTCTCCGTTACGATGATGGACCGAGGATTTATACCACTTGGTGGGATGATGCTTACGTATCTATATACTACATTCGGTATTAATGTTATGTTTACAACAATGTTCATCGGATTAGTGTGTGTGACGTTACTATGCATCTATATGAAATGGGAGGAGAAAAGAGATGGAACATATATACAAAGTGTTAAGTAATACGAATAAAGATTACTACATTTACGACTTACAAGCATTAGAAGAACGTATCGAAAGCATTACATCAATGCTCAATCACGATGTATATTATGCTGTGAAAGCGAACAGTCATCATCGAATACTCAATACACTGTTACCATATGTAAAAGGTTTTGAAGTCGCATCCATCGGTGAAATTGAAAAAGTAAGACAAATATCAAGTGATGCAGCAATTATATACGGTGGACCGGTTAAAACAAGTGAAGATCTGGAATTTGCAATTACAAGAAATGTCTCATCTGTTCAGGTGGAAAGTTTGATTGAACTTGATACACTCAGCACATTAACAACATATTATGAATATGACCTTAATATAAGTCTACGTATCAATTTAGCAGCAGTGAACACAAATGCAACATTAAAAATGTCAGGCGCAACGCAATTTGGATTGCCGGAAGAAGAAATATTTGAAGCAATGGACATTATTCAGGATGCGCCACATCTGCACTTTGAAGGACTTCACTTTCATGCGATGAGTAACAATCTCGATGCACAAAAACACGTGGCGTTTATTGAACAGGCATTAAACTATCAGCATTCTGCAATTGATGGCGACGTAATTATTAATGTCGGTGGCGGAATTGGAATAGATTATCAGGAAATTGAAACGTTTAATTTTGAACAGCTTTGTGAAGCGGTAAATGAATTACCACGCATGAAATTTGAACTCGGACGTTATACCGTCGGACCAGTTGGATATTATGCTGCAAATGTATATGACATAAAAACGATGCATCACGAAAACTTTGTACTACTAAATGGTGGGACACATCATTTCAGATTTCCAAAAGCATGGAACCATCACCATGCACATAGTATATATCAAACTGATAGTCAGCAAAAACGTAAGAAGACATTGAGTAACGCCTCTACGTATTACGTAGGAAAACTATGTACACCAAATGACGTTTTCGGACAAAAGTATGAAGTAGACACAATAAACACAGGAGACTGGGTCATATTCCATAATGCCGGCGCATATGGATACGACATCAGCCATATAAACTTTTTGTCACACCCACAACCAGAAATCGTGTTTGTAGGGTGAGGAGGAAACCCGAGTATGAAGAATACTCGGGTTATTTTTGTGTTAATGTATAATAGAAAAGAGGAGGATGACGATGATACATTACAAATGCGCGAATTTAGTACATATGAAAGATGGTAAGTTATTACTCGTAAAAGTTAGAGAGAATGAGCATTACTATTTACCGGGAGGAAAAATTGAAACGGGGGAAGATGACCGTACATCATTAGAAAGAGAGTTGCGAGAAGAGTTGAGCTTACAACTTGATAGAGAAAACATGCTGTACTTATATACCGTGACCGGTCTAGCATATCCGGATACAGATAAAACAGTGGAATTACGTTGTTATCGTTATGCCGATGATATTGGAGAAATTCACATGAACAGCGAAATTACTGATGTGAAGTATATAGATATTAATGAAAAAGAATCATTTTAAAGACTCCTTTAATATTTTTTGTTTATCATTAGTTTTCCTAAAAAATATAATGCTACAGTCAATATAGATGCTTGAGCCATAGCGCCTAGAACGTCGAAGAAATCAAGCATAATAGGTTGATTGAAAAATAAGTGGCCTACATATAATTCGTATATAAGACTGGATAAAACGAGCAATAGAAATATATGAACGCTTTTTAACTTCAAAGAATTGATAGAAAGTTTATAATGTGCCTCATCATATACTTCCACATATTGATTATGAATTGTTTTCATCAATTTATTGCTTAAGACGGAAGTATATAAAAAGATAAAAAGGAATAACAGGAATAATAAAGGTGTTGCAATTGATAGTTGCTTAAAGATTACATCACTAATTAAACTGATGTAGCAAGATGTAAGTAATAAATAGAAACTAATTACTGCAGCTTTAGCTAAAATCTTGATAATAATTGACTTTTGATATTCATCACGAGCATTGACATAGCCTACATGATATTTCATTACTTTTTCATTGATGGTATACATTACTCCACCTCATCTTCTGTTACTTTTTTTATTTTTGTTCGAGCTACAAAATACATCATTGTACCAAAGAAAGCACCACCGAGAACCCATATAAGCAGGTTAAACCAACTGAATTCATACTTTTCTCCAGAAATTAATTTGAATAAAACTTCCATAAGCAGATACATCGTACTACCCCAGTATAATCCGATTTTAACGCTTTGTAATTTCACCTTTTTTAATTCAACTTTATAGTCATCATGTGTATAATATTCTGATATATCAACCTTGGTTTTTCTAATATGATTAAGAACAAATATGCTTAAAACTTGCTGTGTAATAAAAAAAATTATCGTTCCGGCAGAGATAATTTGATGATATAAATCCCAAGCTAAACTGCCTAACAACAAGATAGGAATGAGTAAAAAAATATAATTAAAACAGTTAGTTAAAATTATATATCCTTGCTGGCGTTGGTATTCGTCATTTGTCATATCTAACCCAGTAAATGCGGAAAGATAATCGCAATCTAATTTTTTCATTCTGAATCTGCTCCTTCGATGTTTACCCAGAATAGGGTGTTTAAATCAGTATTTAAAGCTTTCGCAATTTTGATGCACAAATCAAGTGAGGGATTGTACTTATCATTCTCAATTAAATTAATAGTTTGTCTTGAAACTTGAACCTTTTTTGCAAGATCCAATTGTGAAAGTTTAAGCTCTTTTCTGTATGTACGTACATTGTTCATATTATTTTCTCCTAGAAATGTCGTATATATATGACATATACAATATATAACATATTTTTTAGAGTGTCAAATATATGTGACATTTTATTTAGTTATGAAAAAAGTGACGAACTATGTGAAAGTTCGCCACCTAGCAGTCGAGATATGTGCGACGGCCATGTGTAAGTGCCGAACAATGTGAAAGTTCGGCACCTAGCAGTCAAAATATGTGCGACGGCCATGTGTAAGTGTCGAACAATGTACAAGTTCGTCACCTAGCAGCCGAGATATGTGCGACGGCCATGTGTAAGTGCCGAACAATGTGAAAGTTCGGCACCTAGCAGTCAAAATATGTGCGACGGCCATGTGTAAGTGTCGAACAATTTGCAAGTTCGTCACCTACACCCCAACACGCGACACCCTCCATACGCTGCAACCCCTCCTACGCTACAAACTCCCATACCTACCTTACTCTTTCAATGTCACGACACCATTTTTAATATGCACCGTATCGCCACTTTCTATACGATCATAAATTTCTTTTGACACGACATATAAGCGTTCTCTTCCATTTCGCTTAACGCTTATCGTATACGATTTTCGGTTGCCGAGTTGTTGTCTGATTAAAGCTTGCTGTCTTTGCACGTTTGAAGAATGTCCGTACATAGCACCGTAAAATATTTGATTGTTCACGAACTGATTATGAGCAGCTTGATATTTCATTGGTCCAGAAAATTTACAGCGCATAGGAGGTGCAAGGGTTACTGCGTTTGATTTTGCACGCTGCATATTTCTCGAAGAACTCATACGTGATGTACTGTTCATTCGACTCATTGTGTTGATGCGTGATGCATTCATTGCCGCTCTTGAAGTCGTTGAAGCACGGGCTGCACTGCTGCTCGCACTCGAACTCGTTGACGATGAACCCGACGAACTCGTCGTACCCCCTGCATCAATGGTTTCGGGTATTAGCATCAATAACATCACAATCGCAAATATTTTTAATAGCTTCATAGTCATCTACTCCACAACAGATTTCTTCTCGACTTTAGCATCAAATTCACCTTCGTTATCAAAGATGATATATGGCTGTCTGAAAATGTGAACATCATTTTTCTTAATTAAAATATATGGTTTAGCACTTTCATCTTTAAGAATGTGCTCCGTGACATTCTCTGTATCAAATCGCTTAGATTTTAACTTGTTGTTGTCCTTGTAACCGACTTCCATGGACATCTTGCTCTCACTGCCGTTATTCAGCACTTCTGCATAGACGAGGTCATACTTCTTAACATTCTCACCAGATACATCTGGTGCCTCTTTTTCTTTCGCATTCCCGCATGCTGCAAGTAATAATGTTAATATTACGATATAGCTTAATCGTTTCATGTGTCCACTCCTTTATATACTGTTAATTTCACTTTATAATAACATTTTAAATTAGACAAAGAAAATTTAACAATAAACTTGAAATATGTCTGTTTTTATCATATAATATTCAGGTAATTGAATTTTGGAGGGATACCCAAGCCTGGTTAAGGGGACCGATATTTATATCGGTTAGAAGCTTTATAGCTTGCGTTGGTTCAAATCCTTCTCCCTCCGTAGACCGAGATCAGAACATGATGTTCTGGTCTTTTTTTTATGTTATATTTTAACAAAAGGAGTGATGACATGATTCAACCATGTACAATAGAGGACAAGCAAGCATTGCAGCATATCGCATATCAGACATTTGATGAAACGTTTAGAGCTCAAAATAAAAAAGAAAATATTGATCATTACTTGAAGACGGCTTTTACAGATGAAAAAGTAGAACGAGAACTTTCAAATCCACATTCATTCTTCTATTTTATATTTCATGAAGAACAGCTTGCCGGCTATTTAAAGTTAAATATAAAGGACGCACAGACTGAACCATTTGATGAACATCATCTGGAAATTGAGCGTATCTATATTCTGAAGCAATTTCAGAAACATGGATTAGGAAAAGCACTATACCAGCATGCACTTCAAAAAGCACGTGCATTATCATGTGAACACATCTGGCTCGGTGTGTGGGAGAAGAATACAAACGCCATTGATTTCTATCAGAAGATGGGCTTTACAAAAGTCGACCAACATACGTTTTTCATGGGCGACGACGAACAGATAGATATTATCATGTTAAAAAATATATAGAATTTTATCCTCGATATGGTATATTTTAGGTGAGAGGTGATCGAGTTGCTTGGTAGACAATTTAAAAAGGCGATGATGATCTATTTATCAATTTCTGTATTGATGTTCATTGTTACAATCTATCTCTACTTGAACGAAGAAATGATGCAAAGTATTTCAACGGGTATTTTTACCATATTATTCATGGGGTTAGGGCTCTTATATCATCGTAAATACCGTCATACTCACGCGAAAGATGAGACACATCAGACAGACGATATTTATCATTATCAACATTTCGTGATCAACGCTGAAGTTAGCCTAACAAAACAACTGCTTATATATAGTGTCGATGGCAAATTTCTTGGTAGACTTATAGCCTTGAATAAAGTAAGCAACGCAATCTTTACCATCTTCATCAGTAATCAACTTGCACCAGGAAAATACGCGCTCGTTGATGCATCGAACAATAGATTATGCACTGTAAAGGTCAAAGGATGCTTCCAGCAAACAATGACGATACGAGATGAAGGAAATGAAATAGCGACAATCCATCAAAGATTATTTCAATCAGCAATGCGCTATGTCTATGAAATCAAATATAAGGATACACAAGACATAATTAAAACTGAAGCATTAACAAACGACCTTCAGCATAATGATTTATTTAAAATAAGTGAAACGCAAGTTCCGCTTGAGCATTCACAACGATTTCAGAACCTTACGATGAATACCTATGAAATCTTTCATCGCCTAGATACTGATAAAGGTAAAATTGGTCTTGCCATGATGTGCATGCACAAAATAAACAGCAGAAGATAATAGGGGGGCTTAAAGATGAAATGCGTACACTGTAATTACAAATTCACTTTTAAAGAACGCATGAAAGCGGCATGGAAACCTTCTACGGATACTATCGTCATATGTCCGAAGTGTGGCGGTAGACAATATATCTCAAACAAAAGCATGGCGAAATCATATGGATTAATGCTGTTAGTGGAACTCATACTGATCATAGCAGCGCCACTAATTAAAATACCCATACCCTTCCTTACAGTCTTGATGATTATCGCGCTTGCTTTAGTCATCGTGCTATTTCCGTTATCACTGAAACTCGTCGCTGAGAAAGATGGATTGCTTGAAGAACAGTTTCGGGAGATGGAGAAGAAACAAAAGAGGAAATCGCTTTAAGCTATGTCAGCTTTGCACCTATCACACTTGCTGCAATTTCATTAGTCACACTTTATGAATACAAAAATTACGATAAAATAATCCCACATGACAATGTCATGTGGGATTTGTGATAGTCATTTTGACTAATATACTTGTCAAAATGACTATCATAAATTACAATTAGATTATAAATGGTTGAAAGGAGCTGCGCCTATTGAAGAATCGATTAAAGGAACTCCGTGCAAGAGAGGGATATAATCAAACCCAGCTTGCCAAACTTGCGCATGTTTCAAGGCAGACGATTTCACTTATCGAACGCGATGATCTCATGCCATCCATACTGACCGCTGTTAGAATCGCTAGAATATTTAATGAGCGGGTAGAAGATATATTTATATTTGAGGAGGATGAGTTATGAGTAAGAAAAAGAATAGTGGATTTCTAAAAATAATGATTGGAATGGCTTTCGGTGCTATCGCAGGATACAGTATTCCTGCACTCTACGATGCAGTAAGATCACTTCAAGCAACATATAATATAAGAATCCTTTGGTATATCGTGCCAATATTATTTGTGATTGCCTTATACTTATATTTTAAGTCTATCTATCAATTTAAAGCGATGAACAGTGATATCAATTTATCTGAAGATGACCGGTTTATCTACCAAGTGACCCATCATAATAAAGCATCAGCAAATGTAGTGAATGCCTATCATATATTGTTATTATCGCTTTGTTTAAGTATAACGATATTAATTGAACCTGAGACGTCACATATTATCATATTCGCTGTATACTTTATTGCGTGTGCAATATTTTATACATTCATCAGTAAACAGACGGCTAAAGTGTTAGCGGCATATCCGATGATAACAAACAGTGACGTGTCAATCGAGTTTGGAGATCCAAATTTGATGGAGAAAGTGATTGATGGCATTGATGAAGGTGAACGCTTAGTAATGTTACGTTCATTATCAAAGACATATGAAATTATGATTCTCATGCTTTCAGTGATACTCATGCTGCTAGGAATATATCAAGCAGCTACTGGGGAAAATCAGTACTTAGCCATGTTTGCAATTGCTGCAGTACTTATTTATTCAACAGTTGTATACTATAAGAAGAACGAAGAGTTTAACCGTTAAGGAGCTGTCGTGATGAGGCACATAAAGAGAAAACCGAAACAATTTATTATTATGCTTATATTATCTACAATTTATATCATGGTTAATGTAATGGGAAATGATAGTGTGTGGTGGAGTATTGCTTATGGGCTCCTTATTATAAGTACAGTGATGACTTTCTTCATCACGACAAGCGATGAAGAGGAGATTAATGAACAGCTTGATCAGGAAGTGAAGCGGCTCAATATGCCACGTGAGCGTTTGTATCAAGTAACAGGTTATAATCGATATGAGGTTTCAAAGAGTGAAGATGGCCAAATAATCTTCTGGATACCAATGTCGCAGAAAAAAGTATTGCTGAAAAAATTAAAAGGCATGGAACCGGAGCAAGAATAAAGTAACTTTAAAGTGTATAAAAAATCCAGCACACATTCACGTGTACTGGATTATTTTTTATGATTCTAAATAGTTATGTGTAACTGCTGCTACTGCTGCACCTACTAATGGTGCTACGATGAAGATCCATAATGTTGATAATGCTTCGCCACCAGTGAATAACGCTGGAGCGATACTTCTTGCAGGGTTTACTGATGTACCAGTTAACGGAATTCCGATTAAATGTACCATCGTTAATGTAAATCCAATTACAAGTACTGCTAAGCTTGGTGCGATAAATTTCGTTTTCGTTACTGATAATACAACGAAGACGAATACAAATGTAAGGATAACTTCAACTAAGAAAGCACCCCAGATTGTTAAATCGCCAGGCGCGTTTGCACCGTAAGAGAATGGAATCTCAGTTTTGAATGACTTAAGAATCGCCCAAATTAATGTTGTTGCAAGTAATGCACCGATTGTCTGGAATACTGAATAGATCGCAAAGTCTTTAAGTGATAATCTTTTATCTAAAAACATCGCAAACGAAATTGCTGGATTTAAATGTCCGCCTGAGATATCACCTATTGCGTATGCTGCTGCGATAACAGTTAAACCGAATGCAAATGCGATGCCGAATATACCGACGTTGTTGTCTGGATTAAGTGATGCCATAACAGCAGTCCCTGTCCCGAAGAATACTAATACAAATGTTCCTAATAGTTCTGATAAATACTTTTTCATTAAATTGCCTCCTAAAGCTGATTTGTACATCTTATAACAAATAACTTGTAAATACAAATGCTGTTTTTTTATTGGCATCATCGTATTTGATGTTAAACTATGAGTAAAACTTACTTAAAAGGTGAAGTCATGGCACATATATTAATTATTGAGGACGACAGAGATATTGCGGATTTATTAGCGCTTACATTAAGCGGACATTATGATGTGACGGTGGCACATGATGGTAAAGAAGGTTATATGTATATTAAGGAACAGGCGTTTGATCTGATCTTGCTGGATCTGATGATGCCTTACATGAATGGTGAAACGTTGCTAGGCGAGATAAAGCATCATACAAATACGAAAGTGATTATTATTACGGCTAAGCATGAACTTGAACATAAGGTGAACTTGCTGATGCTTGGTGCGGATGATTATATTACAAAGCCTTTCTATCAGGAGGAGGTGCTGGCGCGTGTTATGGTACAGCTTAGGAATGTGGAGAAAGGGGGCAGTCTTATCACGCATAGAGCATTGGAGCTGGACACTGAGAAACGTGAAGTGACTCTGAATAATAAAGGGATTCAGCTTACGAATTCTGAGTTTGATATATTGACGATATTAATGAAGCATCCGGAAGTACCGTTATCAAAGCAGAAGATATTCAACGCACTCGGGAATGGGACGTATGTTGGTGATGATAATACTGTCAGTGTCCATGTATCGAATATACGAAAGAAATTCAGTCAGATTACTGATGAACCATATATTAAGACGGTATGGGGGATTGGATTCATGCTCATATAAATCTTTATGATTTCTTTAAACTTTTCTTAAAGGATTTTAACAGTCGTTTCATTACAATGATATTAATTAATCTTTAAGGAGGGTATTATGGAATCCATCATCAGAACACATCAGCTCGAGAAGACGTTTAAAACGAATAAAGGCTTAAAACCAGTGGATTTCCAGTTATTCAAAGGTGAAATCTGTGCGATTATCGGTAAGAACGGTGCAGGAAAATCGACTTTCTTCAAACTGCTGGCAGGACAATTACAGCCAACTGGTGGAGAAATGGCTTTCTTCGATTATGCAGCAGCAGAGTCGAATCGTGCGCGTAAACGTATGGGATTTATGATTGAAAGTCCTGAATTCTTTGCAGATCTTACAGCTTATGAGAATTTGAATTACTTTAGATTACAACGCGGTATTAGCAGTAAGGATGCGGTTAAACGCGTGATTGAAGCCGTGGATCTCTCAAAATATCCTGCAACACGCTTTAAGGAATATTCAATGGGAATGAAACAAAGGCTTGGCTTGGCACTTACGTTAATGGCAGGCCCAGACTATCTTGTACTCGATGAACCGACAAATGGGTTAGATGCTGAAGGGATTTCAGATATTCGTAAATTACTGCTCAAGTTAAATAAAGAACAAGATATCACGATTCTAATATCAAGTCATATCTTGTCAGAATTACAACTCGTCGCAACGCGTTTTCTCTTTATCGATAAAGGTCAGGTTATTGAGGATATCTCGAGAGAAGAATTACATAACAGAAACCGTAAATCACTGAAATTAATTGTCGATCATCCATCACGCGCAGCACGTGTATTAGAAGAAAGCTTCGCGGACTTAAAGTATACAGTATTGCCGGATAATACGTTAAAACTGGATAATCATGTAGAAGATGCAGCACAGATTAACAGAATATTGATGCAGCATGATATCGATGTGAAAGAAATCATGACCGAGACCAATAGTCTGGAAGATTACTTCCTAAGCTTAGAGGTGACGCCATGATGAACTATATGAGAAGTGAGGCGTACAAGTTACTTAAGACAAAAGGCATCTACATCACTTATGCACTCTGTATTACGCTGCTGATACTTGCTGCACTGACACTTTACTATTTTGGACATAATGGGAAGTACTTTCCATACTATAGAGCGGATTTCTATTATAACAATGTGTTTGGAATGTGGCTTTTCATTGTGATGATAGGTGCAGTAATCAATTCATTCCTGACGAATAAAGAGAGTAAGCGTGTATTAAAACAAAGTATATCTTATGGGATTTCTAGAGCAACGATCTACTTCAGTAAATATTTAGTAGCGCTTATCGCATTTACCATCCTATGTATACTAGGTACTATTGTGCTGCTGACGTGTGGACAGCTGTTCTTTCCGAAAGATACGTCTGCAGTAGAGGAGTTCCTGCTCTCACTCATTAACTTCTCACCGATAATACTCGGCGCATTTAGTCTCGTACATGCACTTAATATGGTGATTCGAAGAGAAACAACAGCAATTGTATCATTTATATTCATCCTGCTTGGCACATCTACAGTAGCTTATATTCTCACTAAGATAAATAAAGCTTTTGACGTATTCTACAACCTCACACCAAAAGTGCTGAGTGATAAAGTGCTGTCAGAATTTATGAATCATAATGTAGAATTAAGTGCAGACTTCTGGATATCCAGTCTCATTATCACAAGTTTGAGCTTATTCATTGGCTATCGACTATTTAAAAAAGAAGACTTCTAGAAAAGAGGAGAAATATGGGTATCGCATTCATTATTATAACGCTTGTATGTATCGCATCTGTAGTACTGAATGCGATGTACCATTATGACCTGAAGCGTATTGCACGGCAGTTAACAGAAGTGAGTCATCGAGCACACACAAACGAACGCATCCGCACGGAGACGCATTTGAAAAGAGTGAACGACGTAACAGATGGTATTAACGGACTGATTGATAAACAAATATCAGAACGTGTACACTATCAGAAGGATCTGCAGGCTCAAAAAGAAGAGTGGGCGAACGTGTCACATGACCTTAGAACACCACTGACATCACTTCGTGGATATATGGAAGTGATACAGAAAGAGACAATGACAGAAGCGGAGCGTACGCATTACTTAACGATAATGGAACGTAAAATAGATGATCTGATAGAACGTATCAATACATTCTATGATGTGTCGTTAATAGAATCTGAAAGTATTCAATTAGAGCGTGAATATATAGCGATTAACAGTATTATCAATGATGTCCTGCTGCTCTACTTCAGAGAAATCGAACATAAAGACCTCGACATACAAATTACAGAAACAACGCACGAAATCTATATTGATAAGCAAGCAACCCTCCGTATTATTAACAATGTTATTGTTAATGCGCTCAGATTTGCAGAACGCTACATCCACATACACTATGAGCAATCTGGAGACAAGCTGATTGTAACGATTGAAAATGATACGAAAGAGAAAGTAACCAACCCAGCAACACTATTCGAACGTTCTGTAATGGGAGATTCGAGCAGACAAGGGACGCATAACGGACTAGGACTATACATCGTGAAGAAATTGATGGAACTGCAGGACGGCACTGCACATATTGAAGTGGATGAACAAGTATTTAAGATGCAGCTCATGTTTGAAAATTAATTAAAACAAGTCAGGAGTATGATACTTCTGACTTGTTTTTTAAATTAATCACATACTTTGTACCTTGTTTAGAAGACGTAATAATTAACCCTAAATTCATCCGTTCACAGATACTATTGATAATACCGCTACCTGATTTTTGAGGAGGATTACTGTTAACAGTAAATCCAACACCATAATCTTCGATAATGAGCTGAGAGTTATTCAATTTAATTGAAATTTCACCTGTTTTAGAATGATGAGTAATATTTGAAAGGATATTATCAAATAAACGCTCATATAAAAGCGGGTCTCCATTCCAGATAATATTCTGAACAATATTTGTCATTATTGTGATTTGTTTTTTCTCAAGTAAGTATTGCCATTTATCTAAAGATTTATTTAAAAGCTGGCTAATATTTATATCATCCAGAAATAAATATTGGTTCTGTAAATCTACTTCTGTAGCCTCGCTCACCTTTTTAACAAGCTGACTTGTGTAATTGATCCTAGAGTATATATGCTCTATTTTTTCATCAGGGATGTGATAGTCGTCTGCAAGTTCATAAAGTTCAAGTGTAATAGCTGTCAAAGGTGTATTAATATCGTGCGATAGTTGCTGGATATGTTCGTTTTTTGTTTTTAAATTTGTATCAAGCAGCATTTCTTTATGTCTTAAGCGATCAATTAATTTATTGATAGTTTGAGCGAGTAAGTTGATTTCATCCTGGCTATTCTTTGATACTTCAATTTTATTTGGATAAATATCTTTGTAAATAATTTCTTCAAGTGTATTATCCAGCGCGGTGATTCTTTTGATTGTATTTTTGAAGAATTTAGCACCAATAATAACAAAAATGAAAAGTAATAAAAAATAAAATAAATAAAAGTTTACATATAAAAATGAACTGCTAAACTTTTTATCTACATTTAGCATTGAAAACAATGTGGTGTGTATAAACAGGAACATATAGTTAAGTAAGATAAAGCTGATAGGAATAAGCACAATACATACAGACATAACGAAGTAATATTTGCGAATAAGACTTTTATTCTTCATGTGACACCATCCTATAGCCAATTCCGTAAATTGTTTTAATTATTTTAGCATCATGATCCTGTAGTTTCGAACGTAGTCTCTTAATATATGTATTTAATAGATTATCGAATTTATCTTCATCAAACCAAATATAGTCAAATAACTGCTCTTTCGTTAGTACAGTGTTCAAATTACTGAATAAATAAAAGAAAAGCTTATGTTCAGTTTTGGTTAATTTAATAACCTCATCTGATGCGTCATATATAATGTGATTAACAGTATCTATTTTAAAATTATGGAATGTAGTAACATCGTCAATATAATGTTTATCTAATAAATTTTGAACTCTAGCTATAAGTTCTAGTGGATGAAAGGGTTTAGTGATGTAATCTTCACCGTTACTCAAACCTTGCAGTTTTGTGTCAATATCATTTCTGGCAGACATGAAGATAATAGGGATATTAGAGAACTTCCGAATGTCTTGCGTAATTGAAAGCCCATTATCATAAGGGAGCATAATATCCATTATGATTAAATGCATATCAACCAGTTGTTGAATAACATTTTCTCCGGTTTGATTAATGAATATATTTAAACCTTTTGATTCTAAAAGCCTCTTTAAACTATGAAGTATTATTGTATCATCTTCTATGATTAGCACATTAAACCCTTTCATTTCACTATCCCTCGCTACTTATTAATCAATACAAATCCGATTCCATAAAACACGATATATCCTAAGAACAATAAAAGAACTGGTAGATACTTTTTATTATTTTTAGTCCTATCTTTAGGTTTAACTTCATTGAGTAATGCAATGATAAAATTAAAGATATAAACGAACGCGATAACTATTGCTGCACCTAAACAAAGCATTGCAATGATAATAAACCCTACTCCAATATTATTTTCCATTAATATCTCCTCCTTTATGATAACAATATATAATCCAAATCTGAATAAATTATGAATTTCATATAAAAATCGCAATTGAAATAAAAAAAGTTAAATTTTTTTAAAATATATTGAAACGGAAAATCATATATTATTAAGAGATATCCGCAATGTTTAAAATTGAAGTGGAACTTTGATATTTTTTATTGAGCTAGGTCAACTAGAATCTATTGAGAGTGAATATCCTGAATATTTGTTAGCGTTAAATCAATTTAATAAGACAGCGAATTGCGAAAGTATACAGAAACTGAACGCACTGAATTGGATATTGGACAAATACATTAAAGGAGAGTGATGATATATTAAATTTAGAAAAAATATATACACACTTTAAATAGCACATGGAAATAGTTGATGAAGTTAATAAAATGAGGAAATAAATCCATAAGAAAATATAGTGCCCCCCCTAAAGTTGAACATTAAAATTCAGCTTTAGGGGTGTTTATTTTAATAATTGAAATATTTTCCTTGAATTAATATTCCATACAAATGACCATTATTTTATAATATTAATTAAATAAAATAAAAGGGGAATGGATAATGTTTAGTTTTAAGAGAATTATGACAGTAGTCATCGCTATCGCATTGTTAGGAATCCTTGGGATAATTTCAATTCCATATGTAAAAGGCGAGCGAGAAGTATTTAAGAGTGAGAAAGTAAATGAACAGAAATCTAAAACAAGTGAAACAAAGAAGGAAGAAAAATCAGCTGCTAGTAAATTAGAAGAAGCGCTCAAGAAGCAGGATGTTTATGCGTTTGATGCAAAGTATGTGGTGCAGCATGATGACTTGAAAGCTCTATACCCTGATATGTTACAAGCGCTTGTTAAAAATAATACGAATAAGGATATTCGTGATATACAGTATGGTTTTGTAGCGTGGGACAAGAACGGATTACCAATTAAGATTAAAGGAAGTATTGATTTCGGAAAGAGCTACTTACGTGGTGTGAACGGAGATGCTGTAAATATTCCTGCGAAAGGTGAGTTCGGGAAAGCACACGGGTTTGAGATTAAAGCGAACCTTGGGATCGATACCTTTAAACCGGTAGTCGTCAGCTATACAGACTTTGAAGGGAAGAAATGGGATAATCCAAGTTTAGATGAATTTATGAAAGTATATGAAGGTAAACGATTGAAAGATATTAAAGATGGTAAGAAGTACGTGTTCTATCGAAACGGAAAGACGAAACAACCAGAAAAGTCTGAAACAGCGACTTTACCGGAAGATTTAGACCAGAAGAAGCTTGATGAGATCAGTAAGAACATTGAAGAAAAAAGCAAAATCTCTAAAGAAGAATTAGAAGCATACTTAGCATACCTTAGACTTATGGGATTCATTGCATACCTTGATGCCTATGAAGCGCTGTACGGGATAGATGACATTTATGGTTATTACGAAGTAGAAGAAACAGATCCGAGTGACTACAATTTCGACGACTACGACTTTGAAGACTATGAGGAGGAAGATGTCGACAGTTCAGAAAGTGATACAGAAGAATGGACTGACACGGAAGAAGATTATGATACTGA
Source organism: Macrococcus sp. 19Msa1099 (assembly GCA_019357535.2). Classification (NCBI taxonomy): domain Bacteria; kingdom Bacillati; phylum Bacillota; class Bacilli; order Caryophanales; family Staphylococcaceae; genus Macrococcus; species Macrococcus psychrotolerans. The sequence goes on along the minus strand of CP079955.1, from coordinate 1,803,566 downwards.
GAGTGAAGAAGAGGACACGGATGAACCTGTGACGGAAGAATCAATTGAAGAATCGATTGAAGAAGAAACAATCGAAGACGAGACGATTGAAGAAGAATCAAGTGAAGAAGAACCAGAAGAGCCATCAGAGGAAACATATGATAGTGAAACGAGTGTTGAAGAAGATACAGTGGAGTAGAATGGAAATCACAGTCTTCAGAGACTACTATTTTTGATTTTACGAATAAAGTCAATCTATAAAAAATAATTGAGAAAATAAAAAACCTCACTGACACAGTGAGGTGTTGGTATGAGTACGACTTTAACGCTTTAAGCTTATTTTAACTTAACCATGATCTTTTAGGATGAAGTGAAACACGTGTTCTTCTATAATAACGATAATCAGAATACACTCATATTCCTCACACCTATTATTGGGATAGTTGGCACATTCTTCGGTTTCATGATAGAAAAAGGATAGCTAAGAGCATTTATTCTTTTATTAAATATTCTTGTTGCTTCCAGTACCGGGTTAGTGATATTTTTCGGTACATTAATATTTGGTCTATAGCAGAAAGGTGGAGCTCCATGAATTTGCGTTCAGGTTTATTAATTTTCTTTTTTATGATGTTCGTTCTATCAACTATCTATAACATTTATACAGAGATAATGAGTGACAATATCGCTGATTCATTAGGTGGCTTCTATAGCTTATCAGTGCCGATGCTGGCATTAGCATTTTATCCTGATTTAATAGATAAATCTTCTCGAAGTGTCCGAGTGTTTGTATATAGATTATTGATATTTGTTTACGCTGTTGTATTATTTAGTTTTATGATTAAATACCATGCATCGTGGTTCTTATTATTCTTTGAAGGTGTCATGGTTCTAGTGACGGGAGTATTAGTATATAGTACGTTCAGAAGGCTGATACAAATTGAGAAGTAATAAGACGCAGAGGACTGCGTCTTTTTACGTAGTATATGATTTCAAGTTTTACTGAATCAATTTTAATCATTTGAATGCGGCGCCAGCAACAGTTCATAGCGTTCAGCTATTTTTTCATAACCTTGTCGCTGATACATATCGCGTGCGGTATCGTTTCCATCTGCAATAAGGAATACTTGCTTGCCATGTGCCAAGTTATATACCGCTTCTTGCAGACGACTCCCGATACCACGTTTACGATACGTTTCAATCACGTAGAAGTCATCGATTTCTACCGTCTTGTCTTCTATAATCGCTTCTATCTTACCTGCAGGCATATTGTCTATGTATGCGACAATCTGTAGTATGTTATGCTTTAACAAATCACGTCTATGTGTCTCGTCTTTCAGCTTTACAAAGTCTTCTCCGTACTCGATTTCTCCTGTAGCACAGACCTTTAGGAAGTCATCGAATATTGGTCCGTCCTGTGTAACTACCTCGCAAATGACCTCATCGTTACGTCTTAACTGCTTCGGATGCTTTAGCTCATACAATTCCATCATCTCTAGGTTACAACCATGTGATTTCGCATAAGCGACAATTGATTCCGGAATCAATTCGTTGTCAGGAAAGATGAATAATAGATGCTGTTGATGATATTTCATATGAAAATCACGCTGATACGATAGATCTTCTTTAAATAATTCTAGCGTCGGCATCTCTTTATATTCGAAGTAGTTTGCGTAATACTTAATCAACTGGCTCGGCGTATGGTAGTGAATATAACGAGCGTTTTCTTCTAATATGTCCGCACTATTATGTGTCTCTTTAAATGATAGCATGTTATTACCTCGCTCTTTATTCTTTATTATACATGATTTTATATATACTATATATTTTACAGTAATTGTATTAAAATGGTATTAATATGATAAGAGAGGTGCTACATGGATAAAACGGATTTCAAGAGAACGTTTCAATATTTTATAAAGAATTTATTTAACTTTAAAGGGGAACTGCCGTTTCATCTGTATAAGAAGCTGATGACTATCCCGTTTATTCTTTCGCTTGTTATGATTGTCTTATTTTTTATCTACATATTCCAAGATTTTAGCTACCCCTATGACGATTATTCGATGGAAGAAGCAGCACGTCGTGAAGGCTTGGATCAGTTCAAGCGATTTAGTTTTTTCATAGGATTATTCTCCTTACTGTATTTATCATCTTTATCTACAGAGATAAAACGATTCAGATTTCTAAGGAAGTCACCAGCTGTGTATTTATTACTTGGATTCATAGGTTTACCTATAATCTATGCGTATAGTTATTATTCTAACGTTATTATGCATAGTACGAGTACCGTCGGCATATTACTCATCATTTTAATACCGTGGTTTGCGAACAATAAAAATAAACCGACCGACCGCGACAAATTGTATGAAGACTATGATTTTGAGGATATCGAAAAGTTGGAACAGTGAAGTTATATTAAAACATATAGAAAGGATGTCATGATATGACGAAGAAACTATGGCTAAATTATCTTATCTATGGAACCATTGTAGTGATGTTATTATGGTTATTGATTGATAGTGGCGTGCAGCAGGAACCGTTTATATTTACTTTTCTTATAGTAGTTTTAATTGGACCATTCTTTATCATTCCTCACGAAACAAGGCTCAGACAGTTACTTCATACAGATCGACTGGCAGGGTTAGAGCAACGTGTAGCACAGAAGAAGTATGAATATACAGTTCTGGCAGTAATGTTGATTATCTCTTTGTTATTGCATATGTATTACAAGATGAATGATATGGATACATCAGGGTTGTTCGGTTTTACGGTTGCTATTTTCGGTGCAGCAGTAGGTACGAACATGAGGCATATTGTTGATAGACAAGAGATAAAAGAAATAAAAGAGAAAGCCATGTTGAAGTGAATAAACTGCACCCCGAAAGTTAGATTTTAAACCGAACTTTCAGGGTGCAGTTTATTTGTATTAAGCCTTTTATTTCTTGGGTAATGACTTAATCTCATCACGCTTACCATTTAAAACATCGTTTAAATATTTACCGTATAACCCTTCATCATCGTTAGAAATTAAATGACCATAACCTTCTAGCACGATACGTTTTGTATCCCATCCCTGACTTCGATAGAAAGCCTCACTTTCCTTACTTTTCTTTAATGTATTAAAGCCTTTCGCGTATTTGTCAGTACCGTCATCATGTTCTCCTGCAATCCATGTTAATGGGAATGATTCCTGGATGACGTCACTTTTGGGTAATGTATCTGTAATACCTTCAGACTTCGGTGAGCCTCCACCACCAAATAATACGGCACCACCGCGTTGCACACCTGCTTTCTTCAAATCATGAAGCAACCAGTATGCCACTTCTTCAGAACCTCCCGAGAATGACCCGATCCATAAGTTGTCGTGATCTGGTAATGTGCGAATAAGCTCGACGAGATATTCATTATTCTGCTCCCCGTTTGTCCACCAAGTCTTGTCCTTACTTGGCGTCTTAGGTACAATGAGCGTTAATTGATGTGCTGCAGCTGCCTGTTTTATACCATGTGGTCCTTCCAGATAATACTTTGTATCAGGTTCATAAAATTCTGCTGCCCCGTCACCATGTAGCCAGAGCAACGTTCCTTTT